>NZ_JBFRGE010000034.1:0-64612 GCF_052115185.1 Paenibacillus sp. 2TAB19
TGGTGGGGCTGACCCCCTACCTGCAAAAACGTCAGAACATTCAGACATAACAGTTACCCATCGTCTCGATGGATATTCCTACCTTCTTACACAAACTTCTTGACGCTACCCTCAGCAACCTTTTTTGATCCATTTGACTGCACAAAATCCAATCAAACTCTTATAAAAATGTAAGAGGTGCTTTTCACCATTCACTTTGGTAAAATAGGAAGGATTGCACGAAGAGGCATTCCATGAGTTGAAATATGAGAGCGGTTCAGGAGGAAGACACGAATGAGATTGGACGGACGTCAGACTAACCAGCTTCGGCCGGTAACGATAACGACAGGCATTAACAAACATGCAGAAGGCTCGGTGCTCATCGAGGTCGGCGACACGAAAGTGATTTGTACGGCGAGCGTAGAGGAACGCGTTCCTCCATTCATGAAAGGGCAAGGAAAAGGCTGGATTACGGCCGAATACGCGATGCTTCCGCGCGCAACGCATTCCCGCAACATTCGCGAAGCGGCAAAGGGCAAGTTGACCGGCAGAACGATGGAGATACAGCGTCTGATTGGGCGTGCGCTGCGTTCGGTTGTTGATTTGAAGGCGCTCGGCGAGCGCACGATAACACTCGACTGCGACGTTATTCAAGCGGATGGCGGTACAAGAACAACCTCGATTACCGGCGCGTTCGTTGCGCTTGCGATTGCAGTTAATAAGCTGGCTGAGAATAACGCCAAGTTCGATAAATATCCGATTACTGATTTTCTTGCATCCGTCAGCGTTGGCGTTATCCAGGAGCGAGCGCTGCTTGATCTGAACTACGAAGAGGATTCCAAAGCGAAGGTCGACATGAACGTCGTTATGACCGGCAGCGGCAAGTTCGTAGAGGTGCAAGGCACTGGCGAAGAAGCTCCGTTCACGCGCGAAGAGCTTAACCAGCTGCTGGCGCTGGGCGAAGAGGGTATTAGCGAGCTGATCGTGAAGCAGAAGGAAGTGCTGGGACCGATCGCAGCGCGTATCGGAGGCTGAGTACATATGGCTAATTCTTTTTTGGCGGCAAGCAACATTGTCGTCGTTGCTACGAAGAACGCAGGCAAAGTGAAGGAGTTCGCTCACGCGCTGAGCAAGCTGGATAAGGAAACGACAAGCTTGCTCGATTATGCCGATTTTCCTGATATCGTCGAGGACGGCGACACGTTCGCGGCCAATGCGCGAATTAAGGCGAAGACGGCAGGAGATACGCTCGGCGTGCCAGTGCTAGCCGACGATTCGGGGCTGCGCGTCCATGCGCTTGGCGGCGAACCGGGTGTTTATTCGGCGCGATATGCCGGCGAAGGAGCGACGGATGCGGACAACAATGAGAAGCTGCTTCGCGAGCTGTCACGGCTCGAGAGCGAAGGCGTCATCCAGGTCAACGAAACGCTTGCCGATGGCTCCAAGCTGCTGAGCGGTGCTCAGTTCGTCTGCGCGCTCGCGCTGTATGATCCGGCAACGGGGCAGTTTCTGGAGACGGAAGGGACGGTTGACGGCTGGATTACGGACAAGGCGCATGGCAACGGCGGCTTCGGTTATGATCCGCTGTTCTGGCTGACAAGCCTTGGCCGCGGGATGGCCGAGCTGTCGACGGAGGAGAAGCAGCAAATCAGCCATCGCGGCGATGCATTGAGGAAGCTCATTGCCTTGCTAGAGGAATAGCGAACGAACATATGAATGAACTAACCCCGCTTGCGCAATGCTTCGTAAACGAAGTGACGCGCGAGCGGGGTTTTTTAAATTGTAGTGCGGTCTGTACTGACCTTTAATGCTGGTTTATTCTCTTACCTCTCACCAATACGGACTCAGCGGACGCTGGCTGTGTCAAACAGCGCTAATAAGTATGGGGAAGGATCCAATAGAGTCTCTTCGGTCCGCAACCGCGCGTAATGATCGTAATACAGCCTATTAGCGTCGCTTGTGTCCATATTCGATAGGAACTGAGAGGGCGTGGCTTAGCCGATCACGACTTTATAATGCTTCAGCCACAGATTAACTTGATACAGATAGGCGAATAATTGAGGTCCGGACATGAGCTGGCCGAACCAAGGAATATTGGATCTCGCAGCATCGGATTCCGCAAGTTCTCTCACCTTCTTCACGTTGATAAGCGGGAGCAGCGGAGAGGAAGGATCATTCAACACATCAAGCAGCAGGCCTTTGACCGCGGCCAGATAGTTCGGGTTATGCGTCTTTGGATATGGGCTCTTCTTGCGCGTAATGACGTCATCCGGCAGTACGCCCTTCAGCGCTTTGCGCAGAATTC
Source organism: Paenibacillus sp. 2TAB19 (assembly GCF_052115185.1). Lineage (NCBI taxonomy): Bacteria > Bacillati > Bacillota > Bacilli > Caryophanales > Paenibacillaceae > Paenibacillus > Paenibacillus sp. 2TAB19. The sequence goes on from NZ_JBFRGE010000034.1 coordinate 2,285, forward strand.
CTTTCTCCCGGTCGCCCGAAGTCTTGATTTCCCACGGAATGTTCCACACATATTCAACAAGCCGATGATCGCAGAAAGGGACGCGCACTTCCAGTCCTGCTGCCATGCTCATCCGGTCCTTGCGGTCGAGCAGCGTCGGCATGAAGCGGGTAATGTTCAAGTAGGACATCCTCCGCATCTTCTGCTTCTGCTCATCTTCGCCATCCAAATGCGGAACCTCCGCAATGGCTTGCGCGTAACGATCGCCGATGTAATCCAGCGGCTTTATCCACGCCGCTACATCGGGCGCGAGCAGATCCGCTCGCATATTCGAAGCGAGCGACCAAGGGAACGTGTTCGCGCTAAGCGCATCCTCGCGGTGGAACCACGGATAGCCGCCGAATATTTCGTCTGCGGCTTCGCCGGAAATCGCGACGGTAGCGCCTTTCTTAATCTCATGGCAGAAGAGGAGCAACGAAGCGTCGACGTCGGCCATACCGGGCAGGTCGCGTGCGAAGGTGGCGGCTTGCAGCGCGTCTACAAGCTCCGGCGTATCGAATTGAATCGGGTGGTGAATGGTGCCGAGATGGGACGTCATCCGCTCAATCCACGGCGCATCGCTATTCGGCTGGAACGCATGCGCCTGGAAGTGCTTGTCGTTATCGGTATAGTCGACCGAATACGTATGCACATTCCCTTGCCCGTTCGCATCGTAATAGCGGACAGCGAGTGTCGTCAGGGCGCTGGAATCGAGCCCGCCCGACAATAACGTACAGACGGGCACGTCCGAAACGAGCTGTCGTTCAACTGTATCCTTCAGCAGCTCGCTTACATGCTCTGCTGTTTCGGCGATATTTTGCAGATGAGGGCTGCTTTCCAGCTTCCAATACGTAATGGTCTTAACGCCGGCGTGGGTAACAGACATACAATGGCCTGGCTTCAGCTCGCTAATTTGTTTATATACGCCATGACCTGGTGTCCGCGCGGGGCCTAAAATGAAGATTTCGGCCAATCCCTCCGCGCCGACCTCTGGCTTCACTGCCGGATGGGCTAGAATAGCTTTCTGCTCCGATCCGAAAATAAACAAGCCGTCCTGCGTACTATAAAACAGCGGCTTCACGCCAAGTCTATCTCTTGCCAGAAACAGCTCCTGCTCGGCTGTATCCCATATGGCAAAAGCGAAAATACCGTTAAACCTTTCCAAGCATGACTTGCCCCATTCCATATAAGCGACGAGCAGCACCTCTGTATCGCAATTCGTCGTAAATGTTCGGCCTCTGCTCTCCAATTCCTTGCGCAGCTCCAGCGCGTTATATAACTCGCCGTTATAGACGACGACGTATTTGTCATCGCCGGTATGGCGAATCATGGGCTGAGCGCCGTTCTCGGGATCGATGACGGACAGACGCCGATGTCCCAAAGCGCAATGCGCCGAGATCCATGTGCCCGATGCGTCAGGTCCGCGGGGCGCTAGCGTGTCGGTCATCTTCTCCAGGCTAATGCTTTCCTTGGTCAGGTCACGGGTCCAATCGATCCAGCCGGTAATTCCACACATCCGTCTCATTCCTCTCTATTGCTGGACTCCAGTAGCGATAATAACAGTTATATGCTGAAAATAGGCATAAAATGTCTGTCCATAGGGGGAAGCTAGAGGAGGCTGATACAGCTTGTGCAAAGTAAGCATGAAGGAAGCGAGGCTGGGTAGGATGTGGAATGAGGAAAGCAATGAAGAAGAGCGAACGACATATTATGTGTCCGTTCAAGCGGGCCAAATATTAGCCGATCCGGAAGCGGCGGCCTACGAACTTGTCATACAAGCGAACGATGAGGAGATTGGAAAGCTTCACGAGCTGTTCAAGGAGCTTGCCGCAGCGGACAACGGAGGAGTAAGGACTATGGCTGCCAATCCTTATCAAGCGGATAGCGACGAGCAGAACAATTCGGATTATGATTATTGGCTGAAGCAGGTGTATAAGCAATTGTATGATTGCGGAACGGATACAACGAAGAATCATATTGAATCGATGCATTTATGGTAATGAGAAGAAGGGCTTACCTCGCTATCTGTCACGGTCAGTGACAGATAGGATGAGGTAAGCCCTTTGTTTCGCCTAATGAAGTCTGATGCTATTGCCCAATCTTGCTTATAAGCTGATCGATTCGTTCGGATAAGAGCAGCAATCTGGCGCAAGTGTCCGCAAGATGATCCGTCAACTCGACCTGCTTCTCCGTCAAGCGGCCGATGACCTTCGTTTCCTCCAGGGAGTCGACCGAGAATTGCGCCATCTCGTCCATCGTAAGGGAGACAAGACGTGTGCCGGCGGCAACTTGAGCCGAGGAAGCAGCCGCTTGAAGGACTTGCTCTTCGACGATATGAATCTGATTCACAATATGCTTGAATGAGGAGTTGGTCTGGCCAATGCTGTCTATCATAGTCCGCGTTCGTGCAACGCAGGCTTCTGTCCATTCCGCACATTCGCGAACGGAATGCTGAACGCCCTCAAGAACTTCTTTGATCGAATAGGCAGACTCACCAGACAGATTAGACAGTTTACGAATTTCCCCTGCAACGACTGCAAATCCTTTGCCTTGCTCCCCCGCTCTAGCTGCTTCAATAGAAGCATTCAGCGCGAGCAGCTTCGTCTGCTCGGCCATCGCGGATATGATGTCGACGAACGCTCCAATTTGATCCGATTTCCCGCTAAGCGCAATCACGCTGCTGCTCATGGAATCAAGAGCGCGGGTTACATCGTCCATTTGCTCAATCGTATGCTCGATATGCCGGCTGCCCTCATCCGCGGTATGGCGGGATAGTTTAGCGTTATGCGCCACGCTTTGGAACGCGCCGTTCATGCCGTTCATCTCGTCCGACATTTGATTCATATCGTTCATACTGCGACGGGAGTCTGCTGTCTGGGACGCCAGCCCGCTTGTCAGCTGATTGACAGCCGCGGCGATGCCGTTGATCGATTCCGCCGTATGGCCGCTTTTGTCGACAAGTCCTGCTGTCACTTCCCTCAGCTGTTCGGAGGTCTCCGTTAACTGCCCAACAATCGTCTCGAAGAGCTGTTTGCTTTCTTGGTTCTGTTCGTCAACGCCCTTCATAACCATCAACTTATTCGCAATTTGAAGAATCGTGGCCAAGGAGGTAAGCAACAGGAAAACAGCATGAATCGCAACCATGCCGATTGTATAATCTTTCGTTCCGAATACGTAGGTTGGAAATAAATAAAGCCCGGCGACGTGCTGTACGGCGAATAATACAGTCATCACAACAATAAGGCTTATTCGCTCATAATAAGCGACTATGGCAATGACCATGAATATAGAAAAATGGAACTCTACCGCTCCGCCTGCCCCTGCAATGACAGAGAAGCTGGACAACGTTAACGATAGTGCATTAAGGAGTGGAATTTGAACATGATTCCGATCGCGGCGATAAAGCAGGATAGCGATGATCCACGCCGCAAAGGGGAGAAAGGCTAGAAGATTCATAACCCAATCGTTCGTTTCCGGCATTGAAGGTTCATGGCCGTTCATATGATGACCGGCTATCGCGACTTGGAAGGAGCGTGTAAGCAGATGGATGATAGCGGCGAGAGAGGCTGCGGAAAGGCTCATTTGCAATATCAGTTTATTTTTTTGGTTCATGGTGTTGAATCACCTCGGTTGTTAGTAATAGGTTAATCATACCATCCTTATGCGCGAAACGAGCAAGGACTATTCTATGAAAACCTATGAAAAGATGATATAATGCATCAAAAAAGTAGTGGAGGCACATTTTTTTGCAAAAATTAATCTTCTTTGTAGGCGTAGCAGGCACAGGCAAAACAACGGTAGCAAGGAAGCTATCATCTCGAATTCCGGCAGCATTCCTGGATCGCGACACGATTGGCGGAAGATTCGTGGAGGCAATCCTCGAAATGAACGGTTTGGATAAGAATGATCGGGATTCCGATTACTATAAACGCAATTTGCGTGACCTTGAGTACGACACGGCTAAGGATGTATGCATCGAGAACCTTGCCGCAGGCCAAAATGTGTTCATGATTTCTCCTTTTACAGCTGAGCTCAGAAATGAACAATGGATCGAGGACGTCCTTCAAGCGGCCGGCCGCACCAAACAATCCGTTGACGTGAAAGTCGTCGTCGTTACTTTGTCTGACATCGCGATGCAAAAAAATCGGATTATCGGCAGACAGACCGTACGCGACCAGTGGAAGCTCGACAACTGGGGCGACTTCGAGAAAAGAGTCGACTTCGTGCCGCAGATTAATTGGAATATTCCGGCCTCATCCATCCTCGTCTTCGACAATAGCGGCGAGCTGACCGAGGAGAAGTCGGAGCTGCTCTTCCAGTTCGTGACAGAAAGTCAGGCATCACTTTCGGTATAGCATAGCAGCAAATTCAGAGAGACCATGTCCTTAACTAGGATAATGGTCTTTATTTGTGACTGAGAATATGCTGCAAATGTCCCGATCTAACACTTTTCAAAAACTTTATCCGATAAGCCGTCTAATTTATCACTTTTCAAATAACTTCCATGGAATTTTTCTAACAACTCTCATTTAGTATGGTGAATATAGAAGTTCGCCATTTCAGTCGGCTTAACCGATAAAGGAGGTCAGGGTCATTCCTAAGAAAAGATCGATGATTGTAGAGGTAATCACATCCAGGCAAACGACAGCTGCGGACCGACAAGAGAAACGACATATTCGAATACTAATCGGCAAAGAGCTTGAATCCTGTGACCGATGCGAACATCGATTCAATTCTTTAAAGGGAGACCAGGTGCCGGCGCCGTGCAGAGAGTGCCCGACAAGTCTTCGCATGCAGCAATTGGTATCGAAGCTTGAGACGGCAAACGTATAACCTATTCATAACCAATTCATAATGAGGTAGGAGGTAGTGTTCATATGTACATGCAAAGAACGGATGCCAAAGCCCGAATCGAAAGCCTTCGCAAACGGATGGTCGAACTCTATATGCAGTCAGGATCGTTGACATCATCGCAAGTGGTTAAGGCAAGCCAAGAGCTGGATGAGGCGCTTAACTACTACAGCAATAGCGCAGGGACATGGCAGATTTAGCAGCATATAAAAAAAGCCCCACCGCTTACAGCGGTTAGGCTTCGATTGCGTACATATAATGGCGTCCCAGAAGGACGCATATATATTAATAAAAACTCTTATCAATAAAGGGTTTTTATTATTTTGTGTGTAAAAAATGTGTAAAATGGAATTAGTTAAGTATATTACTGAATACTTCGATCGTTGTTTTCTCGTCCTTAGTGCGCAGTTCCTTGATGATATGAGCGTAGTTTGCCATTGTTGTCTCAATGTCACCATGCCCTAGCCTCTCAGAGATATAATAAATAGATACCCCTTTGTAGAGCAAGACGCTGGCATGAGTATGCCTCATGCCATGTATGCTAACCGGTTCGATATTGAGGTTAGTGAGCATTATTTCAAGAGACTTGTTCACTGCATTGTTGCTAATGACTTTGTACTTTGAAGAAGCGCTGTAGAACACTAGTCCATGGAAGTTATCAGGAAGACGTTTAAACCATTCTTTGAAGATCCTCATCGTATCCTCATCTATCTTAATGGTCCGTACAGACTGAGGGTTCTTGGTTGGACCGAAACCTGTGTGCATCTTATTCGTGTAGCCCCAGGTCTTTGTTATCATCAACTCGTTAGTTTTGAAGTTGAAGTCTTTTTTCGTTAATCCGACTAGCTCACCGAATCGTGCGCCTGAAGTAAGTGCCAATAGGATTAGGTAATGAGAGATGGTAGAGAGGTGAGTAACCAATTCCTTTGCTAGTCGTTTACTTTCAAAAAAGCTGAGATGCTTTTCCTCAGAAGTTTTTGAAGGCAGCGCCCCCGAAAGCTTTACCCCACGAGTGAAGTCAACAATAATTAACCCCTCATCTATAGCCTCTCGGACACAAGCGCGAACATGTGTATTGAACTTTCTTGCCGTCTCCTTGGTTCTTGTAGCTCCGTAGGCGTTCAGAATGGCCTGGTATTGGCGTTTGGTTATCTCTTGAATAGGAGAACTGGGGAAATGCTCTTGAATCGTTTTTAGGGTGTTCTCATAGCGAGCAAGCGTGTTGCTGCCTATGTCGGGCTTGTACAGCTTAAGCCAATTCTCGAAATACTCGTCAAAAAGAACCTCTTTTGCTTTTAGTTGTGGATTTTCGCCTTTTCGTAACTTCCCCTCAATCTCAGCAGCTGCAACCTGAGCTTCTTTTTTTGTAAGAAATCCACCTTTACGTATAGGATCAGACTTACCTTTTATCATGCGACTAATTGTGTATTGCCACGTCTTCCCGCGTTTTGTATAGCTTGCCATTGATTTACACCTCCGAGTTAAAAAATGAATGTCTTCCGCAGGTCGTACTGCATAACATCTTCAATGTCGCTTATCCTCAGCATGAGTCGATGAATTTCAGAGAAGTTAAACAGGGCCGGATCGGCCTGACTAACATGAGGTAACGAAATACCTAACGTATCGTGATGGCGTATATATGATGAGTCCGGAACAATTGCAGCAATACGATCGTCAAGATCATCTATCATTGTCCGCTCGAACGGTGCTCGGATATTGATGTAAAGTGTCTTATTCCAATCAAAAGAATGACAGTCAATAATCATCCAAACAGGCATTAAATAGTCGTCTTCGCCTGATTCCTCATAAACGACTTTAACCTTCAGCATGGATGCTGCCTCGCTTTCTGTTGATTTGTCGGTATAGCTGGTCGAGTATCTTTAATGTCGCATCGGAATAACCGTAGACGGCCGGCTGTTCCGTCGTCCTCGCGCTCATATTGCGCCTTCGTCGCTCAGATTGAATGCGGCGGTCTATTTGATCAATTCGACGCTGAACGGCGCTATGAGGCAATTTGAAAGATTCAGATAGTGACTTAATGACCATAGTTGGATCTTGATCGTGTAATAATTCTTCAACCATATAGAAGGGCATAGAAGCGTATAGCTGAAATAAGGATGCCTGGGCCTCCTGCAAATCAACGAAAGCTGCCGGTAGCCTGTTCTGGTTCCCAACGTGCATAGCTACATGCGCGAGCTCGTGGAAAAAATCCAAACGCTGCACTGGTTCGGGATCATCATCCCGGATAAATAACATCGCAAATCCTTCATCAAATAAAACTTTTGTTTTCCCCTTGGCGTAAACAACACGCGTGTTAAAAATTGATGCAATATCGTTTAATTTGAGGTCGGACACGTTCATGATGCCGTTATCTCTGTAAATCGCTGAAATTCGATTTTCTAAGTCGCTAAGTTTATACAAGGATAAGTTTAAATTCTGCAAGGTATCCTCCTAAAATAAGAATGTATGTTCGCATTATAGGTTAAAAATAATAGCCCACTGAGAGGCCATTACTTTTTTTCTTGTTTTTTTTCACGATCACGCTTCTGTTTTTCTTTTTGAAGACGAAACATTTCGAGCTGGTTCCTTAAATGTTCTGCTTCCTCTTCGTCAATTTCCTCAGGAGGTCCGCCAAGATATGCGATATAAATCTCGTGTTCATCTGAGTGATTACCATTTAGTAACTCATAATTTCTAATATCTGTACGACCTTCTAGGTAATCAATTGAAACATTGAATGTGTCTGCAATCTTATTAATTGTTTCTCTTGGTGGTTCCTTTGTTCCGTTTTCGTATGAGGTATACGTGGGACGAGCGACACCGACTAAATTTCCGACATATTCCTGTGTCCATTTTGGATCAGTGTTTTTCTTTCGTTCGCGCTCTGCTTTCAATCGTTTACCAAATATCGTTGTCATATAGAACACCAACTTTTAATTAATAAGACAATTATAATGTTTCTCTTAGAAACTTTAAAGGGATGTTCCTTAAAGTGGTATTAACATATTGACATGTTTCTTAAAGTAACATATAATTCAATTAACAAGTTACTTAAAGGAACATTTGGGGGTGAAAGTATGCGAGTTTGGCTTAAAGATTTTCGAAAGAAGGCTGATCTCACTCACACTGGGGTTGCTGAGAAAGCTGAAATATCAAGAAGTTATTACACTAATATTGAAAATGGTGTTAAAACTCCAACAGTGGAAGTTGCAAAATCAATTGCCTCAGCTCTTAATTTCAGCTGGAAACGTTTTTTTTGAATCGAAATGTTACTTAAAGGAACAATAAAGAGTTTTTTTATACGAATAACCGAAATGAAAGGAGTAACAACGTATGGAACAACAACAAATTAGCGTTCAACTAACAATTCCCATTCCATCTGATTCGGTTCTGATAAGCAAGATCGAGTTGGAAGGCTTGAAGAAGGATCAACTCGCAGGTGTTTACTGGACTATGAGTGATCTAGTAAAGCGGACAAGCAGATCTGTTGAATGGATCAAAGAGAACATCCTATACCCTTCACGTTTCCGTTCTCTGCTCGATGTGCAACATGGTGGATTCGTTTACTACCCCGAGAGTCGGGGGCAACAATGGTGCTTTCACGCCCCACAGATGGCAGCGTTTCTAGACAAGCGCTTCAATCAGATATTCAACCAAATAGCATAGGAGTGATTCTCATGGCAAAACAAGCAACTCAAGCAAATCAAGCAAATCAAGCAACTCAAGCCATTCCTTCCCACTTATTAAAAGATCGGTACTGGTCGCCACTGCTTTACCTGTTTACAGAGAATCCGAAGCTGCGCCAGCACGCTAATCATATCGACCTCGAGGAAATGTCTGTTAATTCTTTTGCACTTCTAACGGCATCGGGTCCATGGTCGCCATCCGAGAAATTTATGCTTTATCTAGCGTTACACCTTTTTAACGAGGAGTTTGCGGCGGACAAGCTTCACCTCTCTGATATGGATCGGCTGGATTTAAAAAACAAAAATCTTGCGCTTAAGGCTTTACAACTACGATTCGCTTAAAAAAAGCCCGACATCTGGGTTGATGCTGGGCGAGGTAAGGGGAATGTTGGTTGCATCAGGAATGGTATGACTCTATATTACGCCAGCTTCTTCAATGTGTCTGTTCCAAGATGGAACGGAAGGAGGGTTGGAAATGGGTGGATTTGGCTCGGTGCTTAAATCGTGCCGGGAACGTGCCGGACTTAGTCAGGAGAGGTTGGCGGAGCTTCTGAACCGCTCCAGAAGTTGCATTAGCAAGTTCGAGAAGGAACACAAAGTACTCAATATGTACGAGTTCCGGAAATGGATTGAATGCACAAACGCTAACGATGTTGCTTCGGCATTTATACAGGGCTTTGACCCCGTAACAATAATGCAAACTGTTTTGCAAGTTGCAGGCGTTGCATAGAGGAGGGATTTTAGATGTGTAGGGATCAATTAAGGGTGGATGCTTTAGCAGCCGGACGAGCTGCACGGCATAACCTAGCACTTATTCGGCGGGAGCCGGAGCGGATCGAGGAGACCCATCGTAAAGATGCGGAAAACTATCTACAAATGATGATTAGTTTTGAAGCTTATGAAATGAAAAATGCCCGCCTGGCAGGGCGGACATCGTTGAGAACCCGTCTAAAGAATCTCGTTATTCGCATTATATCACACGAGAGGAAAATGGCCTAACAAGTTTTATTATGCCAGCAGTGGAGGAAGGATGATTAAAATCATGAAACAAGAAAAAGCAAATGAGATTGCTTCGGTTACAAACGCCTTATCTTTACACTGTCGGTCGGATTGCCAGGTACTTTTGGATAAGCAAGAAAATCTGCAGCAATTCCCTGTTGAAGAGCCATCTTATAAAGATGAGCCTCAGCTTCATGTAACTTTTGAAGATGCTCAGGAAAAATCTCGAGCTCGTGTTCAAAGTTTATTACATTCCAAAGAGCGCCTATAACATAGCTTTCTGCTCTTGCTTTGGCTTTGTCCTTGTCATCCGAGATGATCCAGATATGAGCCTTTGCGCCGGCAATGTCTTCACATTGTTTATTGAATTGCGAAGGAACAACATTCAACACAAATAAGAATGGTTTCACACTTTTCACCTCCTCATGATTGATAGTTTACCAGAATGAGGAAGAAATAAATAGCGATAGAGGCTTTGCCTTTATCGTCGGCTATCTGATCATGCGCTCTGCGGATCAGGTCGCCGACGATGCGGGGTAACTGCATCATGGGTTCTTTGAAAACTTCATCAGACGCTTGAAAATCACTCCAGAGGAGGTGTTAGTAATCAATGGATGGTTGGATATGCCTGCACCGTAAGATCCGCAAGAATCCCATTTTTAACGATATGGCACTATTGCGGCTGTGGCTCATTTGCTTAACCGAAGCTAGTCATTCTGAGCGCAATCAATTAATAGGAAGACAGTCTGTACGGCTCTTGCCGGGTCAATTTATTACTGGTCGATTTGCCCTTCATGGGATGTACAATAACGGTTTAAAAGGTGACGATGCAAAGAGCGAAAAAACGGTATGGCGTTGGTTGGAATTACTCGAAAAAAGTGAATTTTTGACCATCAATTCAACAACGAAATATTCCGTTATTACCGTGGAAAATTGGGACATTTACCAAGATAACAAGCCCGATAATGACCAACAAGTGACCAGCAAACGACCAACAGATGACCAACAAGTGACCAACAAACGACCAACAGATGACCAACAAGTGACCACAAACAACAATGTAAACAATGATAACAATGAAAACAATGAAGAGAGGAAAAGATCTCGTCAACGCCCTGCGTATGCCGAGGATTCATCTCCCTTCAAGATGGCCCAATATTTTTTGAATAGTATCAAGAGCTGGACCGACAAAATCGAACAGCCGAATTTGCAACAATGGGCTGATGATTGCCGGCTATTGCTTGAAAGGGATAAGAAAGATAAAGAATTGATCCGCAAGGTAATCGACTGGACAAGTAAAAATCAGTTTTGGCGGAAAAACATCCTATGTCCAGCTAAGCTGAGAAAACAGTTCAACCGACTTGTCATCGAAATGGAAAGCGATAGTAATTCGAAACTCGTATACATTCACGGAGGGGATTCAAATGAACGCTTTGAAGGGGCTGGGGGAGGTGCTTCTGGGAATGCCGAACAGGACCTCAACCGTTTTGTACGCAGATAGTCAGTTCGAAGGGACATATTGCTGCTTGGAATGCAGAAGAGAGATGGTTCGAATCGACTTTCCACTTCTTCGTAAGTGGGTTATGCCATCGGCATGCAAATGCGATGCTGATCGTATGGAGCAGGAAGTTCAAGAGGCGGAGCGGAAAGAGCGGCGCGCCAGGCTTGAGAAGAACTATAAACACAGCATCATGAGCGAGCGGCTTAAACGAGTGTCATTCGATTCGTTCCAGCTTCGACGAGGCACGGAAGCCGTCTACTACGAAGCTAAGCGCTTCGCAGAGGAGTTTGAATCAGTCACTTGCGGGCTAATGATCTATGGTGGTGTAGGCAACGGGAAGAGCCATCTAGCAGCGGCTATACATCATGAGGTTGAGAAGAAAGGCTATGTGAGTCTGTTCCTCGATGTTTCGCAATTGTTCAACATTGCAAAAGACACGTTCAAAAACAGCAGCAAAATTACGCTGACGGACATTATCAATGCCGCAGTTGATTGCGACCTTCTTACGCTGGATGAAATCGGTTCAGGCGTTTTGACTGAGACCGAATATAACGACATTCTCTTCCCGATCATCAACGGGCGAGAGGGTAAGAAGACGAATTACACAAGCAACTTGAACCTTAATCAGCTAAGAAACTGGTTTGCAAAGGGCCGTAATAACGAGCCGTTGGATACAGCAGGCAGACTTATCGATCGAATACTCGGCAGTTGTAATATTCATGAGAATATTGCTACATCCAAACGACAAGAAGATGCCATGAAGCGAATGGAAGATACGGCATAGAGGCGGGATAATGTGGAGCAATCTACGAGGCGTCAACAGCAGCTATATATTGCCTGCGAGGATATGGACTTTGTTTGGAGAGAGCAGGACGTTACCGAGGTTGAAAGGCTTTGGGAGGCTGATAGTGGGTTGTTTAGAATAGCCCATGAAATGCGACGCGAACCCGACGAAGTAGCGGTACTTATCATTGATTTATCAAGACAGCAACGTATAAAGCCGCGACGCGGCGGGATATGGGGCGCGGAATATTTTGAGTTTCGGAAGTTTGCCGAAGGTCGGTAAACGGAGGTTACATAGTCTTTGAAGATTGGAGGAGGCATAAATGCTGGATTACGAGAAGAAATTTGCACTTATCCAGAAGGTTATTCAGAACTGTGGAGTAGACATTGAAGTCATTGGCGTCACCGATGATAACCGGTTCGCCGGAATGCACAGCGGTTCGCTTAAAGCATTCGTCGTATCGGCCTACTGCAATGCCTCTTATACTTGGAACAGCTCGGTTGGCAGCATTCAAGAGCGCGGTCATCTTGAACGAATGCCTAACGAGTACCAGTTCGTCGATGATGTGATTGGTGGGCAGATGGAGCTGCTAATATGAGTTGGCATTTAGCTAGTTACGATCAACTCGCAGATATCTCTTGTGATGATATAGCAGCGCCTTTAGAATGGCGATTCGAGGCTGCTGCAGAGCTTAAGAGACGAGCGGGTTTGAGCCATATACCATAATGATAAAGGAGCAATGAACGGTGAACCTTTCACAGCAAGAATTAGATATTATAGCAAGTTGGTATGAGGGGATGAAGGATTCAAATCCCGATTATCTGGACGAACAGGACGTGGAAATGTATGAGCGAATTAGGGGAGAGAACCGCCATACAACATATTGAATATTGAGGTACTTGGTGGTCTGAAGGAGATTATGTGTTTAGGCTGGCAGCGCAACCGATGCCAAGATACTAGCTCCTACTGCCAACGCTGTTTTTAATACAGCTAAACCTAATAACACCTTTATTTCATTGTTATTTTTCATTGGCAACTCCCCCTTAATTTCATTCTTACTGTTAGTCTTTTTGTCAACTATAAACTGAACACAGCTAAGAACAGCGAAGGAAAGTAGAAGAACTATCACTATCGGGATGGAGTTGAACCATCCTGCTACCGCCACAAGCCTAAACACACAATAAAAACTAGTGTATCACAATACTAGCGATGCGGAAATACATGGGAGGGATTCGGTCTATCTCAGCCAGTGGTTAATCAAATATCCATCTTAACGCCCGGATGATTAACCGAGGGAAAAATAACATTAGTTCCATGAAAAATTCGATTATTTGCAAAATGTTTGAAGTAGTTTCTATTTTTTTGCGTGTTTTTCGTTTCATTACGATCACCATCCCTTTACGGGTTATTACGTGAAGGGGAATATAAATGTTTCGATGATGATGGACAGAACTGAATATTGAGGATCATCAGATCCTCAAATAAATGGTCCTAGTATTCTCAAGTAAATTCTTATTAACTGATAAGTTCCATGCTGCCATTCGACTATGCCAACGCTTATGCTCTAAGAATTGTAGCCAAGTGATTTCATTTATTCTCTGTAAATTCATATCTTCATCAAATAAAACTAGAATGACATATTCAAACTTCTGTTGGTCTGGCTCATCAGAACCAGGGTCGTTTAAGCCATAAAAAACACTAGTAGTATTGCTGGTAGAAGCTTTTATACTGTAACGCTCGCCATTGATACTAATGGCATCAATGTTCTTAGTCCCAGGTGGAGCGAATTGCAGTCTCGGAAGTCCGGGAGTTTTGTTGTAGTGATCAACTGCCAAGTATTCGCCGAGATCACCTACAACGTTTTTAGATCTTATTATTTTACGATCTTTGAGTTCTTTGATCACATTTCCGTATGTAGAAATTAAATTGCTATCAGATAGTCCTGAAATATCCAAGGTTTAAGGCATCCCCTTTGCATTTGCATTAATAATATTTTGAACTATTGGATAATTTCTGTCGAGTATTTTATTGGTTTATTAGTGAGGTGAAATATGAGGGCACTTAGTTTATTCAGCGGGATCGGCGGGATTGATCTGGCATGTGAGTGGGCTGGCATTGAAACGGTTGCCTTCTGCGAGCGCGAGCCATTCCCACAAAAGGTGCTGCGGAAGCACTGGCCGGACGTTCCAATATACGATGATGTTTGCACTTTAACGAAGGAGAGGTTAGAAGCTGATGGAATCGGGACAATTGAGCTTATTCACGGAGGATACCCTTGCCAGCCTTTCAGTAATGCCGGGCAGCGAAAGGGCAAGAGAGATGACCGTCACCTCTGGCCAGAGGTTAAGCGTTTATTACAAGAGATCAGACCCCGTTGGTTTATTGGCGAGAATGTTGCTGGGCACATCACATTGGGGCTCGACGAAGTGCTTGATGACTTGGACAGTATCGGTTACTCCACGCAAACGTTTAATATTCCAGCTCTTGCCGTCAACGCGGACCATGAGAGAGAACGGATTTTTATCGTTGCCCACACCAAATGCAAGGGATGGAAAAGGTTTCTACATGCTGAGCTTAATGCAAGCGAAGAATCGTATGCGCACTGGGCGTCAACTACACTGGATGCACGTCGCAATCCTATTGAAAGGATTGAGCAAAGCATTGGCCAACCCGCGCTTTTCGGAGGCGATGATGGGCTTTCCACAAGGATGGACCGAGGTAGAGTAATAAAGCAGCTTCAAGCATTGGGGAATGCAGTGAACCCTTATCAAATATATCCGATTGTAGCAGGAATTAAGCAGATCGATGATATGAACATTGAGTGAATACGGAAATAAATGGGAGGGTTTGGGGTGGAGCAGTTTCCAAGGCAGCCTAAGAATGAAAACGGGTGGGTTATATCAACCGAGTTCTTACGGGAAATTTCAGATGTTCTAAATAGACAATCTCATGAAGGGAATCTAAGTGATGCAGAACCTTCGTTGGAGCAGATTGAAATGGTATTGATGGCTTTAGAAGAAGTACAAAGCTGAATATTGAGGAACTTGGAGGTGCAGAATGGCACGACTAAAGTTTGAAATGTGGAAGGATCGTGACGGCAACATCATGTCACGGTTCACGGACGGAACTGGGAGCAGCACTGACTCATACTGGAGCAGCCCGCTAGCATCAATAGATCATGTCGGTCCGGAATACTTGCGGTACAACTATAGACATCCAAACGTTAAGAATGCAAACCATGAAGTATTCGTGAAGAAAAGATTCAAGGAAGAAGTCGCCAAGCTGCGCGGCTGAATGTCGAGGAACAAGGAGGCTAACAATGCAACCGGTTAAATGGACAAAAGAAGAATTGTGGGTTGCGCGCGACGATCAAGGGCGATTAATTCGTGTATTAGAAAAATCACCAGAAGAATTAGTAAAAGACGCCGAGAAATTAAGGCAAAAAGCAAAATGAAAAATCGCCTTCGGTTTCTGTTGGGGAACGGCACCGAGGGCGAATGTAAGTTCTCATCTTCTATTATACACAAAATAGAGAGGATGAGGGGAATGTTGGCAATGCAAATGGAATTTTTTGATGAAGCAGCGACGTCGGAGGAAATTGCTCAGGCCAAATCTCTTTTGAAACGATACAGGCGGTATAAAGATATAGCAGTTGAGCTTGAAAAAATAGCAACACTATCGGAAAAGCAAAGCTCAGCGTATAATACGTGCTTAAGAATTACACAAGCCGTCGAGCGGGCTGTCCGGCTGATTGTCGATCAAGAGATTCGGAAGGCGATTCAAATGCGGTTTATAGATGGTGCTCGTCGGAAAGAGGTTGTACGATTCTATCGTTTTATGGTCGCTTCTACAGTGGACCGGCGGATAAATAAAGGAATTGAGTCGGTCGCAAATAGTATCAAAATGTTTGAAGGTTAAAAACGCGTGTAAATTGCATGCAATATGCATCTACCTTGCTGGGAAAAAGCTAGAAAATAAGGGATACAGTAGAGTCAATAGATCGGAAACGATCGGGAAACTCCTGCTGTATCCCTTATCATTTGCAGGACTCGGCCACGCGGTGGGATCTTATTCCTTAGACGTTTAGCGTCAAGCGTGTGGTGTGAGGCGGGGTTAGATGCCCCTAACAAGGTTGACTTGTCCCTTGTTCAGTGCGCCGGATAAATCCGACCCGCTGAATAAAGGATAACGAGCTGTCCATAGCGGGCAGCTTTTTTACATTGGAGGGGTGACGATGGATAAACGATGTTCACCGCCACCCATCATCCAGCCGGCCAAATGCCGGGGCTGCTTATGGGGGCGCTGGCAGGAGACGGTACAATTTTGCAGTAGAGCGAAATGTCCGAAGGAAGAGAAAGCACAAACGATTGGGAGTTTTGTGATCAGAGGTGGTGTATTACGAGTCCCATACAAGTGAGAAACAGCAGTATGACCAGTATCGCGGTGCAGCAGCACAACGTGGTGACGATAGCAAATGGCGAAAAACTCGCATGGTATTCTTACGCAAGAAATTACTATGTTTAAATTTCTTGTGTAAATATATAAAAACTGCAAGAGATGGTGGGGGACTTGGAAATCAATTTCGATTAAGCATGTTCTAGATTAGCAGGATATGCTACATTATACCTACTAGAATTTGAATAGGTGGGCGTAAAGTGACATTTACTAAGTTTATTGGAGTTTTTGCGACCTATAGTGATTTGTTTGGTAAGAAATATGATGTAACAAAATTACAAAAATTGATAGGCGATCTTCCTTTTGATCCTTTGATAAATATTCTTTCACAATTCAGTTCTAATCAAAACGGGATTGACAACAAATTTATAAAAACCAATTTCATAGAGTTTTTGAGGGCAGCTGGCATTTCACATTTAGATTTAATTGAGGAGAAACTATCACAGCAAGTAATTTACAGCAAACAAGGAATACTGTCTGTTTGGAAGTGGATTCTAGCACACGGCGACCAAACAAAGACTGTTGATGAAATTCAAGTATGGCATGCTGCTAGTTTAATTATTTATTTAAATCTGATTACATCAGACTATTTGAATGATGAGAGAATGGACATTAATGAAATAAAGTATGATTTGTTTACTAATGTTTTTTTTAACTCGGAGCAACCTGTAAATGTAGCGCTCGCAAGAGCCGTTATTTTGTTTAATGATATTGCTCAAGAAGAAGATGGGTTTAATAAGAAGGAATATATTGATGTTCATGAAGCCTTCATTAATAAGTACGGGTACTCAATTAAAGATTACTTAGCTTCTGTTTTTTTGATATTCGCAGGATTTATAAAAAAAGATTCCGAGCTCGTAGCAAATTGGATTCGACCATCAAATTATTTCGGAAATACTAATATCCCTGAATTATCTCAAAAAATTTTAGAAGAGCTTTCAATTTCTGTCGACGAAGCACGGGAATGGTCATTATCTACATTAAACGAACCATGGAATTATACATTGTTTCGGCAGAGACCGATTCTAACATTGACTGACGGAAGTTTTATGCCTATAAGTTTAGTGTTTTTATTTGAAACCGTCTTTAGTGAGCTTTACTTTAAGATACGTCATTCTTTTCCGAGTGAAAACACACAAGTAATTAGCTTTTTTGGGCGGTGTTTTGAACGTTATATTGAAACAATTGCTACTCAAGCAGTAAACTTATCTACTTTGCCATATGAATATATAAAAGAGTTTCACTTTGGTAAGAGAAGATCACCTGATGCAATGATTCGTCTCGGGAATAAACTTTTAGTAATTGAAGCCAAAGTTCGAAGATTAAGCATGGATTCGTTAATAAATCCAACTAAGGAGTCAATTGATAAAGATATCAACAGAATGGTCATCACACCTTTAAAACAGCTGCATAATTGCTTGATGGAGCTAAAGAACATCGATCATCCTGTACTCAAGGGTGTAGATGAAATTCACTTGATGTCTGTAACATATGGAGCCTTTCCCTCCCTTCCACCTTTTGAAGAAGAAATTAATAACAGCTTAATTGAGCATTTTGAGATTCCAGTCAGGGGTCATTATCATCTTGATATTGAGGAATTTGAATTGTTAGCTGAATTGATGAGTAGAAGGAATGCAGCTCCTGTTTTTAAATATCTTGATAACAAGACACGATTGATGAAAAATATGTCTTTTAAGAATTTTTTATTTTCAAGTAATTTAAGACCTAGAATCTTCGGCCCAATTAAACATAAATTAGATATAATATTAAATGAAATTAGTGATATTGCTATTGGTCCTCGGGATGAAAAAAATCAATGAAAGATGTTTAACCTCCATGTTTTGGAGGGTTTTTTACCCCCTCCCTCCGAGTCTTTAAAAAAATGAATACGATAAGAAAGACTGCGGGGGACTCAAAATGAAAGAATGATCCCTATATAAGATTGAATATGAGAGATAGTGTTGGAAAAACATCCCTTCAAATAGTATATTAATTGTAACAATTGTTGGGGGGAAGAAACTTGTCTATTAATAACACATTTCGAAAGCAAATTGAAGATTGTTTAGTAACACCTTTTTTTGATTCAGAGGATTTTGATATAAAATCACATACAGATGCTAAAAATACGCTCGTTGTGACTGTTGTATTTAGAACTGTTGATGCCTTCAACATTCAAATAGTTAAATATAAAGACGGAACTATAAACCTCTCACGCCGCCCCGGTGAAATTACTGCAACTGAAAGTGGAATTAGTTTAACGGGGAATATGGAAATATTATCTGAAATAAAAAAATGGACGAGACTTCTTGAGGATGAGTTGAAGGCTCTACCAGAAATAAAAGCTATAGAACGTCATAAACAAGAAGTAAATGAAAGAATGGATGAGGTTAATAAAGCTTTGTCATCTATTCAAGACAGTAGTTTTACAAAGGAAGAAGCAGAACAGTTAATCAAAAAAGTAGAACGTCTTGAGGATGAGTTTATTAGAAAATTAGAAGAACAAATTTCAGATCAAGCTAAATTAAGAACTGAACTTGATAAATTTAATAAAGAGATTACTTTCTTAAAATCACAAGTAGAAGTTTTATCCAAAAGTAATTGGATAAAAACCTTTGCTTTAAAATCGTTTAATTGGGGAAAAAGAAATCCAAAGGCAGTTCGAGCACTAGGTGGTATGGCGTATGATTTACTTCCACAATCATTTAGAGATTCCGTGCCACAAGAAGTAATTGATATGGTAGGATCAGATGGTGAAAGTACTACTGAATAGTGATTCTTAGAGCATCCTAACGGGTGCTTTTTTTTATATGAAAGTAAAATATATGGAATTATGGAGGAGGTGAGGAATTGAATACTGTACAGCCAATCAGAAAGCCAGAACTTATAGAGGAGATCAAAGCATATCTTGAGGAAAGGAGTGAACGTGACCACTTCTTGTTTGTAATGGGAATAAATATTGGTCTTCGGATTACTGATATGCTTAGCTTCAAAGTAAGGGACGTCAGGGGGAAAGATGAAATACCCCTACGTGAACGTAAGACTGGTAAGGAGAAGCTTATCCCGATCAACCCAAAGTTAAAACGGGCAATCGCAAAGTATACAAAGGAAATGAAACCAAATGACTACTTATTCTCATCACGCCAACGCGATGGTAATAATCTAGCAAAACCTATCACAAGAGAAAGAGCGTATCAGATTCTTCAAGACGTTGCAGAACATTTCAAGTTAGAGCGAATTGGTACTCATAGTTTGAGGAAAACCTACGGACTACATTTGTATGAGAAGACGAAGGATATTGCGCTTCTGATGTATATTTTCAATCACTCTACTGAAGCCATAACACTCCGATATATAGGTAAAAACCAGGAGTCATACAGTAAGGCTATGAGCTCGTTTGGGTTGTGAGCTTCACTCATTGAGGACTTGTTAAACTCATTCGTACGAGTCATGAGATTGTCAGTATTGATGCGGCTCTAAAGGGGAATGCGAGCTTAACACTTTATAAGATATGTGAAACTCAAGCAGGCTTTTGGCGCTCGAAGTATGCATTAAAACCTACGAGCCCAATAGTGGCGCGGTGTCTCGGGTTTTGAGGCCTTGGGTCCTTCCCCGGGGGTGGGCGGGGTGCGGGTTCGCGTGAGCCCGAAATCTCACCGAGTTTATAAAAAATTGCACATAGGGCATTGTGCAAAAGGAGGGGGTTGAATTGGCCGGTAAAACGGGTACGAAAATGATCGATGAAGCCTTGTGTATCAGTACTTCCGCGCTATGTGATGTACTGAACATTCACCGCAATACACTTGCACAATGGACGAAGGCTGGGATGCCCAAAAAGGCTAATGGATGGTATGACCTGAAAGTCACGGTCAATTGGGTCATGGAGAACCGTGGAGTCAAGAAGACGCCGGAAGCTGAAGAGGATATGACTTTGTCACAGCAGAAGCTTTTTTACGAGGCCAAATTAAAGGAGCAGCAAGCGGATGCGGCAACGTTGAAGAATGCTATCTCTAAAGGTGAATATATCAATCGAGAAGACGTTGTGAGCGAGCTGCAGCGTTTTTTTGTTACCCTCAAACGGTCATTGACGGGATATAGTCGTAGAATTGCAATGGATGTTGCACCGTATGTTGAGCCGGATCAAGTGAGGGTAATCGAACAAACGATAGCAGATTCGACGAATGATGCGTTGCTTCAGCTTTCCGTTCGGGGCGTCTATGATGCAAAAAAACATTGAATGGACAGAATGGCTATCGGCTTCTTTACAAATTTTGAAGCCGCCAGAGAAAATGACCGTCTCTGAATGGGCCGATCGTCACCGTATTCTGGATAGTAAAACATCAGCTGAGCCCGGGCGTTGGTCGACAGATCGAACACCTTATCTACGTGGTGTCATGGATGCATTCACTGATCCGCGAATTGAAGAGATTGTCTTCGTGAAACCGACTCAAGTCGGAGGGACGGAAGGTCTCAACAACATGTTCGGTTATGTTGTCGCTCAGGACCCAAGCCCTTCACTCGTCGTATACCCGATGCTGGAGCTGGCCGAACACGTATCCAAGAACAGAATTCAACCGATGTTGCAGCTGAGTCCAGCTTTGAACGAGCGATATAAAAATGACGATAGTAAGATGCTCGAGCTGCAATTTGATGGCATGTATGCCATTATCGCCGGAGCAAATAGCCCCGCATCGCTTTCGAGCCGGGCAATTCGTTATCTTTTTATGGACGAGGTTGACAAGTACCCAAAGAACGCCGGGAAAGAAGCAGATCCCCGGGCGCTCGCTAGGGAGCGGACAAAGACATTCCCGCACAACAAGAAGATTATTCAGACTTCGACGCCGACGCTCAAAAACGGACCGATCTGGCAGGCTTGGGAAAAGGTCGATGTTCAACTTCATTATTACGTGCCATGTCCGCATTGCGCTCACTTCGATATCTTCACGATGAAGCAAATTAAATTTGATTCTTCGCTACCTAGGGAAGAGGTTCGAGCGACGGCTTACTACGAGTGTGCTAGCTGCAACCAGCCTATTCGGGACATGCATAAACCGCAGATGCTTAGAGACGGGGAATGGCGAACAAAAGATGGATCGACAAAGCCAGGGAATAAAACCGGCTTCCACTTGAACGCCATTTATAGTCCATGGTTGCGGTTTGGCGATGTGGCATATGAGTTCCTTTCTTCAAAACGTTCGCCGGAGGAGCTAATGAACTTTATCAATAGCTGGCTCGCAGAACCTTGGGAAAACACACAGATCAAGATGAACAGCAGCAAGGTGCTTGAGCGGACAAGTGGTTATGATGAGGGCGTTGTACCTGATCGCACATTATTGCTGACTGCTGGTGTTGACGTTCAGAAGGACCGTTTCTATTATACGATTCGCGCATGGGGAGAGGGCATGACGAGCCAAAACATTCGTCATGGCGTTGTTGAAACGTGGACCCAGATCGAAGAAGTGATGAATATATCGTATTGCGGTAGAGACGGGACAGAGTATTTCGTTAATCTGTGCGCAATCGATTCCGGATACAATGCCGATGATACCTATGATTTCTGCCAGCGGAACAGTGAATGGTCCGTAGCAGTTAAAGGTTCATCGAACGAGCTCCCTACGAAATATCGGTTAACCAAAATCGACCGAGAAGAACGCGGCATGTACGGTATTTCTTTATATTTGGTCTATGGCGGGTATTACAAGGATTTTATTGCCAATCGCATTGTTCGTGACCCCAATGAACCAGGAGGCTGGTTCATTTATGAAGGTTGCGATCAAGAGTATGCGGAGCAAGTAACAGCTGAGGAAAAAGTGATTGAAAAGCGAGGTAGTCGTGAATTTGAAGTGTGGCGGCCTAAGACGTCGCATGCTGACAACCACTATCTCGACTGTGAAGTATATGCGGCTTTTGCTGCGGATTGCCTCGGTATTCGTTATATGCGCTACGAGCAGAGACCAGAGCAGAAAGAACAGCTAAAGAAACAGCCGGAACACCAACAGAAGAAATGGAAAGGCGGGGATTCGTGGTTATGAGTGCAATTGAGGATCGCTTAACACTTTTAAGAGAACAGCTGACGGATGTCCGGACTGCAATAAGCGCTATTCTCGGCGGAGCTCAAGAGTATCGGGTTGGGAGCCGGAGCATCAAACGGGCGGACCTTGGGCTGCTTTACCAAGAACAACGGCGGCTCGAGAGCGAGATACAAGCGCTTGAATCGGGCGGAGGCATATTCCGTCTTGTTCAATTTGAAGGGAGGTGAAGAAATTGAATTGGATCGATCGCTCCATAGCAAGCGTTAGCCCTCGCTGGGCATATAAACGGTTGGCATGGCGAAACGCAATGAATGTATTTGATGCCGGCGGCCGAGGTCGTTTGAATCAAGGGTGGAATCCAACATCAGCACCGAATGAACAGCGGAAACAAGCAGAGCGGGCAATTATTCGAGCGCGGGCGCAAGATTTGGAGCACAATAGCGATATCGCAGCAGGGATCCTACAAGCTTTTGAACGGAATGTAACGGGGACAGGAATCATGCTGCAAGCAAAAATTCCTGAAAAAGTACTCGGAAACGCTGATGGCAAGTTGAATCAGCAGATCGAAAGCTTGTGGAAGGAATACGTTAAAGCGGAAAACATCGACATCACAGGTACGCAATCGCTCGAAGAGATGGCAGATATGATTATTCGCCGTTACATCGTTGATGGCGGTATCTTTGCTGTCAAAGTGTACGTGAAAGACAGTGACTTTCCCTTTAAGTTGCAATTGCGATCGGTAGATGAGTTGAATTCGCTTGTTACCTTGGGGGATGGGCGCCGAATTGTGGAGGGCGTCGAACTGGACGAGTTTAACCGCCCAATCGCCTATCATTTCAAAAAAACTGATGGATATTTCGCGAATCCTGCTGAATCGGTCCGTATTCCAGCCAAAGACGTCATCTTTCTATTTAAGAAGTCGAATCCGCAGCAGGTCCGCGAAGTTTCGCAGCTCGTGACGGCGCTCCCTCGTATCCGCGACGCGAATCAGTTTATTGAGGCGGTCTCGATTAAGGAGCGAGTGCTGGCATGTATGGCGGTTTTTATCAAAAAAGACACGCCTCAAGGCGGTATTGGTCGAGGTGTACGCAGTAGTGATTCTTCGCAGATCGATTACAATGGCGTTACATTGTCGCCAGGCATGATCGGCGAACTGAATCCAGGCGATGAAGTGCAAACGGTCATTCCAGCGGGGCAGGCGTCGAACTCGAAAGAGTTTATTACAACACTCGTTCGCATGATTGCTGCGGGGCTTGGGCTCAGTTACGAGGCAGTTTCCCGCGATTTATCGCAGGTTAACTATTCGTCTGCTCGTCAGGGATTGATTGAGGACCGTAAGCTGTATAAAAAGCTTCAGAAAATGATGATTGACCGCATCCTAAGCCCTGTCTATCTTGAGTTCCTGGATGCGATGTACTTGTCAGGTATGCTCGAATTGCCGGGATACGCGAAAAACAAGAACCAATATATATCGCATGTCTGGGTACCGCCGGGCAATACATGGATTGACCCGCTGAAAGAAGCGAATGCGAACAAAGCGGCGCTTGAATCTAACCAAGACACACTAGCTCGCATTTGTGCGGAACGCGGTGAGGACTGGCGGGATGTCATCGCGCAGCGCGCTGCTGAAGTGAAGTTGATTAAAGAGCTAGTAGGCGATCAGTCAGGGAAGGAGAATGAATTGAGTGACGAAGAATCAGAAATCGACGATGATGAGAACGAACTTGCCGAAAACGCTGCATAGGTCGGCTGAGCCTCCGCCCGAACAGTTAACACGGACACTTACCTTTAGTCGTGACACGGTAAATGTTGAACAACGAACAGCGGAGCTCTCTTTTTCATCGGAAGCACCGTATGAACGGTACTTCGGTAACGAAGTTTTAAGCCATGACCCCGGCGCGATTGACCTTCAAAGGTTAGTTGATGTCGGGGTTTTGTTATTCGCCCATGGTCGCGATGCGAACTATGGCCGTATGCCGATCGGCGTCATTCAAAAAGTTTGGTTGGATGAAACTGAGAAGAAAGCACGCGCACTCGTCCAGTTTGATGATGACGAAGACAGCGAGAAAGTTTTCCAAAAGGTAAAGAAAGGCGTAATTAAAGGTGTTTCGGTGGGCTACTCGGTCTCGTCTTGGGAAGAAGTGAAGGCTGGCAAAATGTCTGCAAACGGTCGCCATGCCGGGCCTGCATATGTTGCGCTAAAGTGGCAACCATTTGAAATTAGCATCGAACCCACGCCGGCCGATCCATCCGTCGGCGTTGGTCGAAGCCATAATCATAACGAAAGCGAGGATGACGAAATGAAAGGTTTGAAGATGATTGCGCTGACCGCACAAGGATTAATGCATGCACCAGATACCGGAGCGACAGGTGGAGCGGGGGCAAGCCCAGAAGGTGCAGGAACAAGAAGTGCTGCACCTCCAGCTGTTGACCCTGCACAACAAGCATTGACTGCTGAACGTACACGAGTAACTGAGATTAACTCGTTGTGCCGTGACTTCGGGATCGATGCAACTTCGTACATCGAGAATGGTAGCTCAGTCGATATCGTAAAGAGCGCCATTCTTCAGAAACAATTGGAGGAGCGACAACCGCAGCGGTCTGGCGTGCAACATGGTCAGGACGAACGTGACAAGTTCCGTGCAGCTGCAACGGATGGTTTGCTCATGCGTGCAGCTCGTAAAGTGGACAAGCCAGCTCCAGGAGCGGGTGAGTTCAGAGGACTCCGCTTGCGCGACTTGGCTGTCGAATGTTTGGTTCGTGCTGGTGAGTCAGGCGCTCATTTGCTTCGAGACGAAGAATTGCTGAAGCGCGCATTAAGCCCAGATAGCACCTTCCAAGGGATTATTTCTGACGCAGCGAACAAAACGCTTTCGCAAGCCTACCAGGAAGCGCCGACAACGTTCCAATACTGGACAGGCAAGGGGTCAAATTCTGATTTTAAGGGTGCCGAGCATTACCGTATTTCGGAAGCAGGCAATTTAGAGCTTCTTGCCCAAAACGGTGTGATTCCGTTTGACACACCGATGAAAGATGAAAAAGTGTCGAAAGCAGTTCTTACTTATGCGAAGTCATGGGGCTTCACACGGGAAGCGTTCATTAACGATGATCTCGATATGCTCTCGAAAGTGCCTGCTGCGTACGTGATTGCAGCTAAACGCGGCGTAAATGCGCTTGTTTATAAAACGCTTGCAACAAATCCGCTTATTTTTGACAACAAAAACCTGTTCCACGCTGATCATAACAATCTGGGCACGCCGGGGCGGATCAATACGGAAACGATGTCCGAAGGTCGCAAGAAGATGCGCACGCAAAAAGGCATTCGTGGGGAAAATACGTTGAATATCTCCCCTCGATACTTGCTTGTTCCGGCTGATCTTGAGACAGATGCTTCGCAGTACATGCGCTCTGAAGCAGATCCGAACGGGTCTCATAGTGGCGTTGTGAACGTGTTCCGAAATTCCTATGAAATCATCGTTGACGCCGAGCTGGACCAATACTCCGAAACGGCTTGGTACCTTGCTGCTGACTCGAACATTGCCGACACAATCGAGGTCACGTACCTCCGTGGACAAGAAGAGCCGACACTTGAGACGGATATTCCGTTTGATCGCCTCGGCATGAACTTCCGCATTTATTTCGATTATGGCGTAACGCTGCTTGATAGCAGAGGCATGTTTAAAAATGCTGGCGTTGCCCCAGGAGGTGGCGCATAATGCGAGTTCTAAAAGAGCCATTGAACCACGCTGGAAGACTCTATATGCCTGGTGAAAGTGTCCGAGGGCTGCCGACTGAAGTCATCTTATCGCTTGAAGAGGCGGGGCATTTAACGGATTCTGTTGATGATTCGGAAGAGATACCGGACGAAGAACCGAAAGGGGATTCTCCCGAAGACGACGAGGATCCAGAGGCGGATGCCAGCGGAAGCGAAAATGAACCCAAACCGCCTAGCCAGAGGCGCGGAAGCGGCAGGTAATGAAGAGCTTCAAGGACTTTGTTCGGGATGATGTGGGCACGTTTGTTAATTTAAATGAATTCGCTGATATGCATACCGTCGACGGAAGAGAAGTTCGCGTGCTTATTGATGATTATACGGAAGACGAACACCCTCTGAGCTATGCAGAGGGTGTTTCTGTTGTTCAGAAAAAAGCTTTTTTCATTGCGGCCGACTTCACTTTTAGACCGCGTGAAGGCATTTTCATGATGATTGACGGAAAGTCTTACCTCGTTAGACGTGTATCTGACGAAATGGGGTTGTATGTTGTATTGCTGGAGGCGAATGTCGATTGAGGGTAGAAGGGATACGCGAAGCGCTCAAGGGAGCTAAGGCTCTCAAGAACAAGATGCAGCCTACAGCTGGCTTAGCTCTTAATCGTGTCGGTGAAGGCGTTATAACTGAAGCCAACCGTAAAGTTAGAGAAACCTATAACATCAAAGCCGCAGACGTGAAGAGCACACTTCGAATCGTGTATTCCTCGCCCGATGATGGCGAAGTAATTATTAAGGGCAGCGGACCAAACCTTCCGTTGCCTACCTTCAAAGTTACTCCTAAGACCTGGAACTACCGAAAGCCTAAAGGAGTGAAAGTCGCGGTCCGCCGTGGAGATGCAAAGGCGATTAAGTCTGCATACATTCGTGCCAATGACGGAAAAGTCAGGGTTATGACGCGGGTACATCCAACCGGGCAAGGGCCAAAGCGCGAGAAAAACGCGAAAGGCGATTATCCTGAGCTTCCCGTCAAAGAACTACGCGGTACAGCGGTGCCGGTCATGTTGAATGAGCCGCAGGTTATCAAGCACGTACAGTCAGAAGCTAAAGACCGGATGCGCAAGCGGATGGATCACGAGGTTAAACGTCTACTTGGAGGTTTTGATTCATGACACCAACGTTGCTATCGAAAGAAATCAAAGACTTTATCAAGAAGCTATTCAGCGATGCAGCTACCGTGAAGCCTGCTGTTTATGAGGGTTATTTGCCTAAGAGGACAGTCGAAAACCAAGATGAACCGGATTATCCGTTTGTTTTGGTTCGAATGACTAAGGGAAGGCAGACCGAAGATGCACATGCGGTCATAGTAAAGCTCATTGTAGGTGTGAAGGCAGCCGACGAGGCTGAATTTCTCAACGCACTGAACGTCATGGATCGAATACGCATCGCGTTCTCTCGTCAGCGGGTTATCGCTGGACAGTTTAGGCATGAGCTGCCGCTCGATTGGGAGCTATTTGAGGAACAACCGCATCCGGAATATCTCGGCCAAGTAATAATGAACTGGACGCTACCAAGCGTCACAGAGGAGGTAGAAGGCATTTGAGTGATAAAGAAGAAGGACAACAGCAGGCTGCTCCAAGGGAAAAGAAGAGTACTCCGAAGCAAAAGGTAGCGGAGCAGTTGATTTACGTAGGTCCAACGTTGTCAGGCGGGCTGCTGGCACAGTACACGGTATTCCGCGGCGGTTTGCCTGCCAACCTGCAGAAACGGATTGAGCAAGAACCGGCGATCGGGGAAATGATCGTCCCTGTTGGCGCCCTAGCGTCGACAAACAACAAAATTAAGCAAGCGGGCAGCGCGGAACAAATCGCGTACAGTTCGCTCGCTACGAAGTAGGAGGCCAATATAATGACATATGCTCACGGCGTCACGGTAAGCGAGCAGTCTCGCTCCGTGCTTGCTCCAACGCAAATCCCTTCGGCCATTCCGGTCGTCATCGGCACGGCACCAATCAACCTTTCAACGGCAGCTACCCTGCCTGTTAACGTGCCAATACTCGCCCGCACATTCGCGGAGGCAGCAGCGGCGCTTGGTTATTCCGATGATTTCGCATCATATACCCTTTGTGAAGTAATGGATAGCCATTTCCGCCATTTCGGTCTCGCTCCGGTCGTGTTTATCAACGTGTTGGATCCAGCAGAGCATAAGACAACGGTCGTTCCTGCTAGCGTGCCTATGGATGCAGGCGTTCTAACGTTAAATGTACAAGGCGTACTGCTTAGCACGGTGGTCGTTAAATCGTCGGATGGAACGACGACTTATGTGAAAAACACCGACTATTCAGCAGCTTTTAACGACGCTGGAATGATCATCATCACGCGCAAGGCATCTGGTGCGATTCCGTTGAACGCTGCAACGCTGCAAGTCGGTTACGACAAGCTAAATCCCGTTGCCGTGGACGGTACTGACATCATCGGCGGCGTTGACGGAAGCAGTGGCAAGCTAACAGGCTTGGAGCTCATCAACCAAGTGTTTCCGCGCTTCGGGATCGTTCCGAACCTTCTGCTTGCACCGGGATATTCGACAGATCCGACAGTCGCTGCGGTCATGGTCGCTAAAGCAACCAACATCAACGGCCATTTCAAAGCATTCGCGCTGACGGACCTGCCAACCGGTTCCGGTGGCGTGGACGTGTTTACCGAGGCGGGAGACTGGAAAGCTGATAACAACTATACGGCGCCGCAGCAGTCCGCGCTATGGCCGAAGGCTACGTATAAGGGTAAACAATATCACCTTTCGACGAGGCTGGCCGGCGCGATCGGCGCTACAGATGCACTATATGGCGGCATTCCATATGCTTCGCCGTCTAATAAGGATCTCAAAATAGACGGCACGGTGTTGTCTGACGGTTCGGAAGTATTCCTTGGGCAGGACCAGGCGCTCGCACTTAATGCGCAAGGGGTTACGACAGCGATAAACTTCGTCGGTGGATGGAAGTCGTGGGGGAATCATACAGGGGCGTTTCCGGACAGTGCTGAGCCAAAGGATTCATTCATATCGGTACGGCGTATGTTCGATTGGGTTTCGAACTCAATCGTACTTACCTACTGGAGCAAAGTAGACGACCCAATGAGCAAGCGACTTATTGAAACGATCACTGATTCGCTTAATATTTGGCTCAACGGCTTAACGGCGAGCGGAGCACTTCTAGGTGGACGTGTGGAGTTTAACGCTTCTGAGAATTCTCAAGGGGATATCCTTACAGGTAAGCTTCAATTCCACGTATTTCTGACGCCACCGTCGCCAGCTCAAGAAATCAATTTCACTCTCGAGTACGATCCGAGCTATCTCGGCTCTCTTGTAGGGTAAGGAGGCCAAACTAAGATGAAGATTCCTGAGAAGATCACTGGTTATTCCGTTTACTTAGACGGTTCGACGTACCTTGGCGTTGCTGACGTCGAGTTGCCTAGTCTTGAGGCGTTAACGGAAACAATTAAAGGCGCGGGTATTGCGGGTGAAATTGATTCGCCTACGATCGGTCATTATGGCAGCATGAGTTGCACACTAAACTGGCGTACGATCGATCCGGCAGCTATCAAGCTGTCAGCTCCAAAATCTCACGCTATCGATTTTCGCGCAGCGCAGCAGACGCTTGATTCGGCTACTGGAAATTACAGCACTACACCGACCAAAGTTTCGGTTCGTGCTACTCCAAAGTCACTTTCGCTCGGTAAGTTTGAGGTCGGAGCTACTACAGACACCTCGAACGAATTTGAGGTGACGTATCTGAAGGTTATTGTTGACGGCAAGGTTTGGATTGAGATTGATAAATTTAATTCCATTTGCATTATTGACGGCGTCGATTATCTTGCAGCTGAGCGCGCAGCGCTCGGAAAATAAGGGAGGATCACTATGGAAATTTATACATTACAAAAACCGATTAACGACGGTGATGAAACAATTACGGAGCTTGAACTGGATTTTGACAACATGGATGCAGAAGACATCCTTGCAGCAGATCGTCAGTACAACGTACAAGCGGCAAAAAATAATGACTTCGCTCCTATAAAGGAGCTTGCAAAGCCGTATCTCGCACTTATCGTTGCAAAGGCAGCAAAGCAACCGGTTGAAGTTATCTACAAGCTGAAAGCAAAAGATTTCTCCAAGGTCACGATGTTGGCACAAAATTTTTTGCTCGGTTAGGATTGGCAGACAATGAAGGGGGGCGATTGCTGCGAAAGCTGATCGCCTCCCTTTCTTCGGCTTTAAGCACTCCAATCCCCTACTTTATGAAGCTGCCTCTCGAAGAGCTTTATGAGTGGGCAGAAGCTGCTAAGAAGCCGAAAGCGAGGTGAAGTAGTTGGCTAGCGGTAAGGTTTATAAAATAGCCTTCGAGTTGGCAGCAAAGCTAGAGGGTAGTTATACAAGCAATATGACTAAGGTGTTGCATGATCTTGCTGAAATCGAGACGAAGGCCCGATCGATTAACGCAATTCGTCTTTCTAGTGATCTTGTCCGGCCGTTACGAGAAGGTCTACAGCACCTTGAGCGAGACTTCCGTGAGATCCGGAATAACCCGATCCCGAACGGCATGTTCGGTGACATGAACACGCAGCTTCGTGAAGCTGTTCAGAATTCGCGAGGATTGCTCCAAAACCTCCGTCAGATTGCTACGATCCGTATGCCGGGCAACATGTTCGGAAATGACATGACGCGATATTTACGCGAGGTTGAAGAACTTGAGCGGCGCATGCGCGCATTGCAAAATGCTGGAGGCCCGAACGGCGGCGGTGGAGGCGGCGGCGGCGGCGGCGGTGGTGCTGGTGGTGGCCCGGGTGGACTAGGCATAGTTGGCGGAGCTGCCATGCTTGCCGGTGGCGCTGCTCTTGCTGTTGGCGCAGGGATCGGTATGGCTGGGGCAGCTGTCTACAGCTTTGCTGATGAGTATCAAACGGCCATGGCTCAAGTAGCAGCTGCAACCGGAGCGACGGAATCCGAAATGAAAGACTTCAGTCAGGTCGCACAGAATCTTTATAACAAGGGTCAGGGTGAAAACATTTACGATGTGGCTGAAGCAATTAGTTTGGTGGAGCAGGTCACTCAGCAATCCGGTGCGGCGCTCCAGGCAACGACTAGTAATGCTGTAGCATTCCGTGACACGTTCGGCGAAGATGTTACGGAAAGCGTCAAAGCAGCCGATACGATGATGAAGAACTTCGGAGTTACGAGCGATCAGGCATACGCTTTACTTGCTCAAGGGGCTCAGAATGGATTGAACAAATCTAACGAGCTGCTTGACAGCGCAAACGAATATGCTCCTCATTTCGCAACGCTAGGATTCTCAGCAGACGAAATGTTCAACACCTTTGGCGCCGGCTTAGAAGCTGGCGCTTTTAATTTGGACAAGGTTGGGGATGCGGTCAAGGAATTTAACATCCGATCGAAAGATATGTCCAAGACTTCCGTCGACGCTTACACCTCCCTCGGTATGAACGCCGAGAAGATGAGCCAGACGTTCGCCGCTGGAGGTCCAGCAGCACAAGAGGCATTTCGCACTGTTGCTGCAGCGATCTCTTCCATCGAGGACCCAGTCAAGAAGAACGCGATCGGCGTCGGTCTCTTCGGGACGCAATTCGAAGATTTGGAAGCAGGCGTCATCGAGGCAATGGGCACGGCACGAAGCCAGTTTGATATGACCAAGGACACGATGGGTCAAATATCAAAAGTTAAATACGATACGATCGGCAAAGCATTCTCGGGAATTGGCCGCCAGCTTCAGACCGGTATTCTCCTACCAATTGCTAACGCTGCTTTGCCATTACTGGAGAAGCTTAGCGGCTGGTTGCAAGATAAGATGCCGCTAATACAAGAGTGGTTTGGTAAAATCGGTGACGCCATTGGTCCAGCATTCGAAAAAATTTCGGGAATTGTTAGTGGGGTATTCGGGAGTATTGGCGATAGTGCTGGTGATTCTGAATCAGGGCTATTTAAATACATTGATGCTCTCAAGGACAATTTCGCTATGTTCCGAGATTTTGCATTGAAGGTTTGGGATACAATCGGCCCGCACGTCATGAAGGTGATCGGCTCCATTGGCAGTGTTATCAAGCAGATTATTCCGGTCGTCATCAGCATTGCAACGACCATGCAACGGGTGTTTAAAACCGTCATTTCTGCAATCATGCCTGTCGTCTCCTATTTACTTTCCAAGTTGTGGCCAGTGCTTGCGAAAATCTTTAATTTCATCGCTAAAGAGGTCATGCCTGAGATATCGGCAGTCATTGCAGCTTTATTGCCGAAGATTCAAATGATTGCAAGTAAAATCGGTAGTGCGGTAACGGATATATTTAATTTCGTTAAACCGGTCCTTGATGCACTCTTTGCTGCATTTAACTTCGTGTTTCCGATCATACAATCGATCGTCGTTAATGCTTTTAAGATGATCGGTGGCGTTCTCAGCGGAGTATTTGACATTCTCGGAGGCGTTATCGATTTTATAACTGGCGTATTCACGGGCAATTGGGAAAAGGCGTGGCAAGGAGTTGCCGGCATATTCGAAGGAATATTCAACACGCTAGGCTCAATCCTCTCATTCCCGATTAACATGGCCATTGATGCGATCAATGTCGCAATTCGTGCTATTAATGGGATCTCAATCGATATTCCTGAATGGGTGCCGGTATTCGGCGGTCAAACCTTTGGGCTCAGTATACCTGAGATTCCGAAAATCAATGGATACGCTGAAGGGGGATACATCACACGGCCAGAGCTAGCATGGATTGGCGAAGGTAAGCACAACGAATGGGTCATTCCTGAGAATAACAGCCAGCGGAGTCGCAGTCTCCTTCAAGCTGCAAACTCCTCAATGGGTATGACGACCGAAGGTGGCGGTGGAGGCGACTTCAACTACAGTCCTGTCTACCATTTTCAAGGAACAGTTGATCAAGCGGCAGTTGAACAGATGGACCGCCAAAACCACAAGGACTTTGCAAGGCAATTTGATGAATACAAGCGACAACAAAGGCGGGTGTCGATGACATGACATACACAACAATTCAAGGCGACACCTGGGACGCAATCTCTTACAAGCTTTATGGATCCGCGCTGATGATGGGGCAATTGATTGCGACCAATCCGCAGCACGCTAATACGGTCGTATTCTCCTCAGGTGTTGTATTAGCAGCACCTGAGACCCCAGCAGCGACATCAGCCGACTTGCCGCCGTGGAAGAGGTGATCGGATGACACGTAGAGCAGAAGTAGTTATTACCTACAACGGCCACGATATATCCAGCTCGATTGCGACATCACTGCTCGACCTATCCTATACCGATAATCCATCGGGGCAAATTGACGATTTACAAATCTCTTTGCAGGATCGGGAACGGAAGTGGCAGGGTCCGTGGAATCCAGTGGACGGCGATACCATTGCAGCCAGCATCCGAACGATCGATTGGAATGGACGCAATGAAATCGAGAGCCTGCCGCTCGGTACATTCGAGGTCGATTCTGTGAGCCTCAGCGGGCCGCCTGACGTTGTGCAAATCAAAGCGTTGTCGTTACCCTCGGGCACTGCTGTAAGGCGAGAATCACGCACAAAGGGCTGGGAGAAGGTGCGGCTAAAGACCGTTGCCGACGAAATTGCGAAGCGTTCCAAGTTAAAACTGATATACGAGGTCGAGGACAATCCGCTTTATGAGCGTCTCGAGCAGTCTAATCAATCCGATCTAGCCTTTATCGTGGACCTTTGCATTAAAGAGGGCATTGCGGTTAAGGCGGCTTCCGGAAATCTCGTCCTCTTCGACGAGGCTGCGTATGAGAATCGTGCGGCAGTCGCTACGCTGACCCGAGAAGGCAGATCGGTCGTTAGTTATGGATTTGAATGGAGCGCAAGCCTAGCCGCATACCGTGCTTGTCAGCTAACCTATAGCGATTCAGCTAAAGGCAAGGAGTATAAGGTGCTGTACACGCCGCCGGGAGCGCCAGCGAGCGGCCCTGTCCTCAAGGTAAACGAGAATGTGGGATCAGAAGCGGAAGCGCTTAGGGTCGCACGGAACCGGTTGCGGGATGAAAACAAGAACTTTGGCCGAGCCAGTCTTTCGCTAGTGGGCAACATTCGAATGGCGGCAGGCTTGACAATAGACCTGTCCGGCTGGGGTCGGTATGACGGGAAATACATTATTGAGCGGGCAACGCACTTCGTCGGCGGCAGCGGCTTTACGACCGGGCTTGAAATCAGGAGGGTATTGGGGTGGTAAAATGTACGGTCAAATCAAAGTAGGGAAGGTGTCAACGGTTAACGCTGCTTTGGCAGCGGTCAGGGTCACATTCCCGGATTCAGACGATCTTGTCAGTCCGGAATTGCCGCTGCTGGTTACGCCTGGCGTATACGCCTTACCGGAGGTAGGCGCAAGCGCGCTTTGTCTATTGTTCGGAGGGGGAGCTGGCATTTGCTTAGGATCGTATTATAACGATCATGATCCTCCGATGAATGTTATTCCTTCACGCTATGGAACTTGGTTCGCTGATGGTAGCCATGTCTATTATGACAAGGCTGCCGGCGAGCTCAAGATAAAAGCAGCAAGCAAGGTGCACATCGAAGGCGATCTTGTGGTTAGTGGCACAATTAATCACGGGGGGTTGATTCCGTGAGCGGACTAGGTTCTTTTGGCCCGGTCGTATTCGTCGTATCCGGGGAGACACTTCGAACATTTGATGACTTGAAGCGGACCTCAGCGAGCCGCTGGGCAAAACATGATGTAATCGGGCGCCGTCCATTGACGCAGTATGTTGGGCAAGGGCTTGATACGATCTCGTTTACGATGCGTTTCGATGTCGCGTATGGTCTTAATCCACGAAAAGAAATGGACGTTCTTCGAAATATGGAGCGTGAGGCGGGCGCTCATGCATTGATCGTCGGGGGGAAGGGCTTTGGCACAGGATTTTGGATTATAACCGGTCTTGATCAATCCTTAGAGACGATCGACAGCGCGGGGAATGTGATTGCGGCAACCGTTACGATCAATTTGGAGGAGTATGTCCCATGATCGAAATCACAACCACATCAGTGCCTATTGTTTTGGATCCTTCACTACAGGAAGAAATCATTCAAAATATCCGGACAATCCTCGGTACCGCCAAAGGCAGTGTGCCGCTTGATCGAAATTTTGGCATAGAGCTCACACTTGTTGACGAACCGATAGCTGTTGCAAAAGCACGGCTGACGGGTGCAGTCATTACCGCGATTCAGACATACGAGCCGCGAGCTGAAGTGCTTCAGCTATTGTTCGAAGAGGATCACGGCACCGGTCAACTGAAGCCGATTGTACAGATTAGCATTAGAGAGGAGGGCAGCAACCTATGACGGCCCTTAGTGACTTACCTGAAATTGATTTCGTGAGCAATGATGTGAACGAAACGACGAATAATTTCGTTATTGCTTTTGAGGCGATCAGCGGCCGCACCGTTTCTCCGGGCGACCCTGTACGCCTCTTTTTGTTATCTCTTGCAAGTCTCATCGTCCAGCAGCGGACATTAATTAACCTCACGGCCAAACAAGGTTATTTACGGTATGCGAGCGGTGCGTTGCTGGACCATATGGGCGCATTCGCGGACGCCGGGCGGCTTCCAGCAGCGGCGGCGGTGGTTACACTTCGTTTTACGCTATCGGCTCCGCAGACGTCCGCCGTGACTATACCAGCAGGCACGCGGGCCGGCACGACCAGCGACCCAAAACGTTATTTTGCTACATCATCGCTTGTGCAAATAGTGCCTGGATCGATGACGGCAGACGTCCTTGCACTTTGTACGGAGGCAGGTACGCTCGGCAATGGCTACGTATCCGGTCAGATCAATCAGATCGTTGACCCTATCGCTTATGTGGCGAGCGTGACGAATCTATCTGGCAGCTCCGGCGGTGCAGACATAGAGGACGATGACGCTTACAGGGAGCGGATTCGAAGCGCTCCTGAGTCGTTTTCAGTTGCCGGCCCGAGTGGAGCATACAAGTATTGGGCTCAATCGGCCAGCTCGTCCATTGTGGATGTGGCCGTTCACTCTCCAGCGCCGTGCGAGGTTGTAGTCGTGCCGCTGTTGGAAGGCGGCGAGATACCGACGCAGGGTCTGCTAGAGCTCGTTGACACTGCTGTTAATGACCGCACGCGTCGCCCGCTGAGTGATCTGGTTACGGTCGAAGCGCCCAGCGCGGTCCAATTCGACATCACCCTCACCTATTGGATTACGCAGGAGCGGATCGGCGAGACGGCCATAATACAAGCGCAAGTAGCCGCCGCGATTGACGGTTATGTGCTTTGGCAAAAGAGTAAACTTGGACGAAACATTAATCCCTCTGAGCTGACCATGCGAATTATGCAAGCTGGGGCGCACAGAGTAAACATCACAAGCCCGGCATTTGCAGATGTCGATTACAACGAGGTCGCAATTGCGGACGTCATTACTGCCACGTATGGAGGGCTCACAGATGATTGAAATTCATAACGTCAGTCTGCAGCAGCTTTTGCCGCCGAACATTAGGAATGATCCTACCATTGCGGCGGCGGCGCAGGCTATTGACGGCGAGCTCGCGGCATTGACTCAGCAGATCGACAATCTGACCTACATCAATCGTCTTGATAGCTTGACCTCGGACGAGGCTGACGAACTTGCTTGGCAGTATAAAGTCGATTTTTACGATTATTCATTGCCAATCGAGCAGCGGCGGCAACTCGTGAAGCAGAGCTACGCAAGGCATAAACGAAAGGGCACACCGAGTGCTGTCGAGGAGCTAATCGCGACAATTTTCGGTATTGGGGAAGTGCAGGAATGGTTCCAATACGGCGGAGATCCCGGTTATTTCAAGGTTGTAACAAGTGATCCGGAGGCGACCGCAGGAAAAGCGGCTGAATTTCTAGCGGCGATCAACTCGGTCAAGAATGCGCGAAGCTGGCTAGAGGCTGTTGAATTAACGACCGGAGACGATATGCAGCTTTATATTGGTACAGCAGTCCATATCGGAAAATACATTTACGTGAAGCAGGTGATATAATGGGCGCTTTTAACGGGTTGGTTCTTACAAATCGAGGGTTGGCGCTACAAGGTAAAGTGCAGGCAGGTGCTCCGCTCGAGTACACAAAGGTTGCAATGGGCGACGGCAACCTCGGCGGGACGACAATTCCGAACCTAACGGCAATGATCAGCTTGAAGAAGAACCTGTCCATTACAAGACTGACACCGCAAACAGGCGGGAAGGCACTTGTAGGAACAAGCTATTCGAATAGCGAGATAACAACGGGTTTTTACTTCCGCGAGCTCGGCGTGTTTGCCAATGATCCCGACCTCGGGGAGATTCTTTATTGTTACGGAAACGCAGGATCGGCGGCAGACTATATTCCGCCGGGCGGCGGCGCTGATGTCGTTGAGTCTCATATCGTTGTTACAGTTTTGACTGGTAATGCTGCTAACGTCAGCGCGGTAATCGACGGTTCTCTAGTATTTGTAACGACTCAGGAATTTGAGGCTGCTCTTGGTGATATGGCAAGCTTACCGACAACGGCGAAGAACACAGCGGGGGCAATCTCGGAGCTTTTTACATCTGTCAGTGACGGGAAAGAAATACTTGCCGCCGCGATCACTGGCAAAGGCATACCGACGGCGGCAGATGATACGTTCGAAGAGATGGCCAATAACATCGGTGGCATTGTACTAGGCAGTGGAAACGCGCAACCTGCCGATGTACTTAGTGGTAAGACGTTTAGTAATGATAGCGGCCCCGGCAAGGTTGGCACGATGCAAAATCGTGGTGCTGTAAATATTCTACCTGGCACGGCTAATCAAACCGTCCAACAGGGATATCACAACGGGGCAGGAATCGTTCAAGGCGACGCTGATCTAATCTCTGCAAATATTAAAGCAGGCGTTAATATCTTCGGAGTAGTAGGCAACCCCAACGTTGTTAATACAGCGGAAGCTACTGCTCCAGCTACGGCAGCTCAAATATTTACTGGTCGTAAGGCTTTTGTAAACGGCGCAGCAGTAACTGGCACCATGGTGGATCGAACAGCTGGCGGTGCTGACGTCGCTGGGACTGCTGTTGGCTCTCAGCCTGGAAAAGTATTTATTCAAGCTCCGCAAGGCTACTATAACGGTGGTAACGCAGTTCAATATAGCGATGCTGATTTTATTGCTGCCAATATCAGGTCTGGCGTAAACGTATTCGGTATGGAAGGGACATACGGCGGGGAAGCGAGTATCAATAACACGTATAATCCAGCTTCCGGATATGTACCCTCAGTACTTGATCTTGTCGAGTTCAATACGGACGGATCCGCTAAGAAAACGGCGGCTACCTATATATCTGGATTGATGCAGTCCATTCAGACCACTACGACAAATCAGGACAACGGCGATATCCTTTATATGGAAGAGGATAAGGGAGTGATATTAGCTGCACTTGGTCTAAATACAACTACTCAACAGATTATCCCATTCTCCATCATAGCTGGCACAATTCAATTGGGCACACCCATGGTACTGCCAGAGCCATCATATTACGGGAAATTGGTCAGGCTTGGGGCGAATCTTTTTGCTGTAATGATTAATGTAGGGGTTAACGGCACTAATGCTCATCAAATTAGATTTTTACTCTATAGCTACGTTAACGGGACACTCACTTACTTGTCTACTCCGGTGCTAGGGGAAATGTCCAGCGCAACTTATGATATTTACGGATCGGATATCGTTTCAATTGCTCCTGGAAGATTCCTTTGTGTATTCGTTTATTATCTTAATTCCGTACCTACGTACAGAACTGGCGCTATTGCGTTCACATTAAACGCAAATAATACAGTAACACCAGGACCGATTACTTTACATGTTACAAGTATGTCCGCTCCTCCTCAAAGTATTGATGTATTTGCACTAAGCGACGGGTCTGTTATTTCCATAGTAAAGCCAAGTTCAACAACAGACTCTCACCACTTTATTAAGTGGGCAACAAATTCTTCTAATGTAGTTACAGTCGCAGGAGGAAGTTCAAGATCATTGGGCACCTCTAATAGTAATCGTCCTGCTATTGCCCATAAGCTGTCTGGCGATAGAATTTTCTACGCAGGACCGGGTAGCACCTCAAACTATACTATCTGTGATGGCGCTTCATTTACATTTTCGACCAGCGCTGTTCTCGATTCTAATCCTGTCACTACTATAGACATTGCACAATTAGATTCCAATGATCCGGATACAATCTTGGTTACAATAAATCATTATTCCACAACTCCTACTATTAAGGGACTTATCGTTAATATTCCGCCTGGCGCCACGACAGTCACTATAGTAAGTAGTAACTCGCTATCCATACCAACTCCAGCGGGGGCACCTGGAACAGGAGTAGCCAATTCTTATGCGCTTCAACGTATGGCTCCAGGAAAGTTTATGTGGCTGCATACTTTCGGAGGTTCTGGCAGTACGACTCAATGGGCTACTTTGTTTAAAGTGGTGAATAACGTGTTCTCTGGTGGTGTTACTGATGTTCAAGATCCTCAGGGAATTGTAACGGCCTATAGTGGTGGGGTAGTTTCGGTACAGTTTAATAACGGTATTGTATCTTCTTGGCCTACAGGACTTAGCGCTGGTACTCTGATTTACTGCGATGAGTATGGCTATCCAGTATCTACTGTAAAGGAAAAGCCAATTGGTATAGTCATAAGCTCTACTGAAGTATTTATGTTCGGCCTAAATAGTATGAACGGAGTATCCACTCCTACCCTCGGACAAGTTACGAGAACTCATGCCGTAAGCGGAACTGCTACTGTAGGTAGGGTAGTTAAGCTTAACTCCAATGGCACAATCTCGAACTATGACGGCACCGGAGTGATTTACGGTATATATCAGGGAAGTGGAGTAGTACTACTAAGCGGCGTCTCCAAAGTTCATAGCGGATTAAGGGTGTCTGACAAATACTACTTCGATTCAGCTGGCATAATCACCAATGCAGTTATGTCGGAGAAAGCTTTCATAGGGTCTCCGAGAAGTAATACAGAATTACTGACAAATGGATTCTTGCTTTCTAAGAATTATGACTAATGGAGTGTGATTGTATGATAATCGTACACAGAGAAAATGACGTGGTTTTCGCTAGTGCTTTAACTGTCGAAATTATTGAACAAGGCATTCTTGCTGAAAAGGGCACGATTAGAGCTTGCATATACCCTGAAACAGCCTTCACCTACTTTGATGTTACGACACCTTCGGATTGGGAACCGCAAAAGTTTTGCTATACGGAGGTAGATGGTTTTACATTGAATGCGAGTTATGTACCGCCACAACCACCGCCGGAAGTGCGAATTGCTCAACTAGAAGCTGAAAATGCCCTTATGGCATTAGAACTCATCGATACACAAATAGCGCTTGAGCAGTCGCAAACGGAACAAGCAAATCTCATCCTAACTTTAGTCGAAAGAGGTGTTATTTAATGGACTGGTTCGGAATCATAAAACGTCATTATGATGCAGGTCGTTACACGGTCAACAACGTGGCAACATTCGTCATCGGAAACAAAATTACAACTTTGCAGTACGAAGAAATCACAGGCGAAACATATGGGGCCTCCGAATAGTCGGAGGCTCTTTTATTTGGGGAGGACGGGAACAACATGGACCAATCATCAATCATGATGCTATTTTCGGCAGCTGGAATACTTAGCGGGATCGTCCTTGGTTGGATTGGTCAAAACCGAGCGATCAAGCTAAACACGAGAAATGACGCAGGAAACAGTGCAACAATGAAGACAGATGTCGACTATATTAAACGCGGTGTAGATGAGATGCGGCTTGAAATGAAAGATCAAGGCCGTCGCTTTGATGCACTCTCGGAGCGAGTTACGAGAGTCGAGGAGTCAGCGAAGCAGGCTCATCACCGCCTAGATCGGATGGATAAACCACACGGCTCTTAAGCCGATTAAGAGAGGATGATTTGAATGGAATGGTCAGCTATTTTTGAACTTATTGATCCCAAATTATTGATTATCGTCGCTGCCTGCTGGGTGATTGGATATGTACTGAAGGATACACCCGGAGTACCTAACTGGACGATCGTCTATATTGTCACGGCGATCGCGGTGCTGTTGACGATATGGTTTGTTGGCTTTAGTGCCGTGGCGGTCATTCAAGGTGTGCTGGTCGGCGCATTTGCTGTTTATGGGCATCAGGTCATTAAGCAGGCAAAAGAGCGTGCTGAGAGCGATGAGTAAGCAGCTGCAGCGCGCAAAGGTAACCGGCTTTGATGTTGCGTATGCCGTTATAGATCCACTCGTTGACGATGCGTATGCCGCGCACCAAAACGGATTGACGGTGAAAGAGATGGGGCAACGCGAAGTCGCGGACATCGCTCTTAACTTCAATTACGCTAACACCACGACAGGCGTGCCTATCGGGCGCGTCATCGTCGGTGGCAAGATAGTAAACGGCGATATACCGAAGACTGTAGCGCGGGATGAGCTTTACATGCTGCCGGACAAGACCGTTCATATTGGCAAGGCGCCAGCGGGTGCGGTTTGGGCATTGCAAGGATCGCCACCACTGCTCAATGGCGGGAAGAATGTTGTCGCCGAGGGAATCGCGCGGGATCAGCTCGGCACGGACATATGGCGCGGTGCGAATCTTCGGACAGCGGTTGGCGTGACAGCATCCGGAAAACTGGTCATCGTCCGAACTTACGACAAGCTGACGCTGGGTGAGTTGGCGGCGCTAATGGCAAAGTTGGGAAGCATAGACGCACTTAACGCTGACGGCGGAGGAAGCTGTTATGTGTGGCCGCAGGAGACAGGCTGGGGTCGGAAGCTAGGGGCTGCCCTAATTGTAAAACAGGGAGAGATCAAAACAATGGACAAACTGACGATCAAACAAGATATTATTCCAGTGGGACGAAAGAATAGGCCGGGTTATGCATTGAAAGCCGAATATATCACAATTCACGGGACCGGAAACACTGCTTCTACAGCAGATGCGGCCAACCATGCTCTATATCTTAAAGGAGATGCTGCTGCCGCTTCGCCTGTATCGTGGCATTTCACGGTTGATGACAAGCAGATTATACAGCATCTACCGATTACCGAGAGCGGTTGGCACGCAGGGGACGGCACTAATGGTCCAGGGAATCGCAAAACAATCGGAATCGAGTTATGCGAAAATGCTGGAGTTAATCGCAATTTAGTCGAAGCAAATGCAGCTATGCTTGTTGCGTATTTACTTGATGCAACTGACCTCCAAGTAACAGCAGTTGTCCAGCATAACAAATGGAGCGGTAAAAACTGCCCTCAATTATTCCGAAGTAGATCCGGAAGTTGGGAAGCATTTTTGGTTGCGATTGAGAAAGAACAGAAGAAAAACGATCCTCTCCCTAATGAGGATAAATCTCTTGGGACTGGAACTTTTAAAGATGTTCCGGATAACCACTGGGCAGTGAAGTCCATTGAGAAGGCGGCGAAAGCGAACGTTATCGCCGGAGTCGCACCGAGCATACTTGGTCTCGGTCAACCTGTAACAATTGAACGGCTTGCCGTCATACTGGATCGGCTTGGATTGCTGGATTAAAATAACGAAACCCACTGACTAATGTGATCAAGGCCCAATATTTTAGACAATGAAAAGAGCCCTATGAACTGTTTATTGAAAAAGCGGCAGACCCAATTCTGGTCCGCCGCTTCAATCATTGAACTATCGTTCCCTGTTAGTTTAAGTTTTTATGTTCCACATATAACCTCATAAATTCATCTGCAAACTTCCTTACAAAGTCTCGGTCAAGTGCAGTAGCTAATGTCTCATCATTATTTCTAGCATTTTTACTCCAATTATATGAACCATGCATTACAAACTCAAAATCAATTATACAGAATTTATCATGAAGCCTATTTGTACCTGACAATGGTACCTTCACGGTTTCAAAATTACTCTCCAATTTATTTATCAAGAATCCATTTGACTCTTCATCGGAAGTAATAATTCGAACTTGAACACCAGCTTTTTTTCTTAATAATAATTCTGCATATATTTCAGTATCAGTAAACCAGGCTACAGCAATCCAAATAGTGTATTTTGCATTTCGAATTCCTTGGACAATTGTATCCTTTATATCGTCAAAGAAAGCATCATGTTCAATTGCTTCAATATTATCAAGCTCAACAGGTTTAGGCTTTATGTGTAATCCCCAAAACGAATATTCTGGCGTTTCTATATATACTATTGCCGCTAATTTTTCAAATTGGCCTATTAATGATTTTGCTATTTTCAACATCGGTACTGGTACCCGTAGGTCTAAATATTCCTTACGTTGATTAGAAATCCTCGTGTAATCACTTGTTTTACGATACGTGATCATGGAGGCTCTTAAAATACCAAGTAGTTCATCCTTATTTTTATAGTCATCATCATACTTTACTGTCTCAATCATTGTTCTTAAAAATGTTTGTTCGTCCATATTGCCCCCCTTATTTTTTTCGACTTGCTATATTTTAACACAGGATATAGAACAAATCTGCCCGTTAGCTTAATGAAGTCCTGTTCTAATAATTGATTTTTATTCAACACGCTCATGCTTCATAAAAGTATATCCTTAAAGTATCATCGGTTTTCCATATGGGTTTTTCTAATGTCTACTATAAGGGGAGTGCTTGAATGCGGTCGGTGGGTTTCATTTTTATTCGAGATTTGATTTGAATTCAACCTCACCTATTTTCACATTTGTTTGTGCTTCTCCTTTATTGGTAAAAGCCTTTTTGCCTGTTGCGAGGTAGGCTGATGAAGTGTTGTCTTTTTCTAAGATGTATACAAATACAGACTGAACCTCTTCACCCTTATCAAATGCTAATTCAGAAGCGTGCTGGACAAGTTTTTCTAGTTCTTTCTTATCCTTGCTAGCAGTGACTAATGTTAAATGTGAAATGCCGGCATCATTTAGTTCATCTTTAATTATTTCGAACTCTGGTAACGCTGCCTCTGTACCCGAACTATTTACCACCGCTGCTTTAATAGGTATTTGAGCTTCTGCTGCAGATGTCTCATTTAAGTTACCTTTAACAAGATCGGCAGCTTCATTGGAGTTATTGCCAAAAGAGCCTATTATTACGATAACGATGACTACAAACCAAAACCACCATTTTTTATAAAATGACTTCTTACGACTTGCTACCATATACATTCCCTCCCGAGAAATATTACAAGACCTATATCATTATCAAAGCGCGGGGACTATGTTAAAATCCCAATCGCTTGGGACTTTCGTTAATAAGCCTGCTGACTGGTTATGTCGACAGGCTTATTAATTGTGCTTTGTTGCATGGATATAAGCACGTTTCGTACTATAACTTGAATAACATAATCACCAAACTAACGACACTCAGTACACAGGCAGCAATGCTAAGTGCAAGAGAGATAACTAAGATTTTAGACGATTTAGTCGATTTCATCTTTACATCTCCTTTGTGATATAATTATTAGAAGAAGAAACAGCAGTCCCTTATACTTCACCGTCCCGTTAGTCTTGACTCTTTCAGAGTCAAGACCTTCGGTTTCTGCTTAGTGGCTAAGTGTGACGATGAGGGCGATAATCGAGTTTGTCAGGCTAATGATTGCCGTCACTAGCGTGATGATTACTGCTCGATTATCTACTTGCTGTTTCTTTCTTTTTTTCTTCATGCTCTTGTTCACCTCCTTATATTCTTATTATACAACGAATATCGTTGAATGTCAACGAAAATCGTTGAAATAATCAAAAGGATGTT
This sequence comes from Paenibacillus sp. 2TAB19, assembly GCF_052115185.1. Lineage (NCBI taxonomy): Bacteria > Bacillati > Bacillota > Bacilli > Caryophanales > Paenibacillaceae > Paenibacillus > Paenibacillus sp. 2TAB19. The sequence goes on from NZ_JBFRGE010000034.1 coordinate 47,087, forward strand.
GTATATTCTTATCGAGGTGATTATTAAATGTTAAAATTGAAGCTTGCTGAGATAATACTTAAAAAGGGAACTAATGCAAGACAATTGAGCCAAGCAACGGGGATTCGTTGGAACACGATTGATGATATGATAAACAATCAATCGAAGACTTGGTCACCCACGAATCTAGAGAAGGTCATGATTTCATTAGGAATTGAAGATGTTTCAGAGCTCATCGAATATGTAAAAGAAGAAGCCTCCGACCAATAAGTTGGAGGTTTCTCTTGTTTTCGAAGGAATGTTTGTTAAAATGAGAACATACATTCGCGTCGGAGGTATGCACATGGACGAGTGGCGTTTATCAGATACCGCAAGAAAAACCCTTACATTTCTATGGAATGAAAAAAGGTACGACCCATTCATGGTTAATCATGAAGCACTTCAATATATAAGCGTTAGAACTCAGCGCTCTAAATCTAAAATAAAAATTGCAGTAAATGAACTCGTATGCAAAGGATATTTGCAGTGGACGAAAGCAGACAGGTTGTTTAAAATCTTATATTGCAATGAGGATGATAAGCCAAAGCCATGGACCTGGGGAAAAAATTAAAATAGTACCGGCACGACCTAATGAAATAAAAACAGCCCTCCGACCTAAAAGGTAGAGGACTGTTTTTTATTTCATCGTGAATCCAAAAGAGGAAACAGGAGTCACATTAGCAATAACGTGACGAGGAACTATCCAAACTTCTGATCCATTTCGAATTTTATAACAGTCTGTAATTTCTGTGTCCTCGATTTTTTCAAATAGCCCTTCAAGCAATTCGGTGGTATCTAGTTCAACGATCACGACAAGTCCAACATATTCGTCAATCATTACCTCGCCTCCTAATAGCAAGGATATTCGACTTTAGTGATCGTACTTCCTGCACAAATCGAGCATGTGTAAATCATGTGTAAAAAAAAATCAGGACTTATCGTTTCTAATCGCATTCTCGCTGATAGTGCTAGGAATAAAAAATGCTCCGAATCCCATATAAATCAAGGATTTCGGAGCATTTTGATATTTATCAATCGTGACGTATCTGAACGTTATGGCGTCCCAGAAGAGATTCGAACTCCCGACCGACGCCTTAGAAGGGCGTTGCTCTATCCAGCTGAGCTACTGGGACACGAGTAATAATATAACATGAACGTTTTTAGTATTGCAAGTCATTTTTTGGATTTTGTCGAAAAAATAGTTGGTTGCACCTGCCGAGCGGTCTTCTAGCAGCTTTTGTTTTTTTCTTTCCTCAGACCGTGGTATAATCTTACGCAAGCTTGCGAGAAGCATGAGATGGCGTATACGAAGGCGGTGTTAGCATTACAACTCCCATTGACCCACAAGGCGACAACAAGGATAACGTATATTTGTTCCCTAGCATGCTGGATCATTATCAAATTCATCTTACCCGAATGCTGGAATCGGAGCAGTACGGGGAGGCTAAGGAGCTATTGCGTTTCCTGCTGCAATGCCAAGGGGAGGACGAACGCCACTATGAGGAGTGGAACAGTCTTCTCACATGGCTCGATATGGCTTTTCCTGAAGGAGGAGGCGGAGACGACGGTACAGGCTATGTGCTCGCGATGCCCGAGAAGGAGCCGAGCGAGGATACGATTCGCGCGGAGCTGCTGAACCCGCCTGAGCAGGATGAGACATACATTAATCAAGTGATGTACATTATGCAGAATCATCCTATGATTGATCAGCAGATGCTTGCGCTTGAAAGAGCGGCATACATACAAAGCGAACAGGTGGACGCGACGATTGTGAATTGGCTCGTAACGAAGCCGGTTCATCCAGTCGTGCAATTCAAAGCGCTGCAATGCTTGCGAAAGCGCGGTGCTCAAGGCTCTTTGACAATTGAAAGGCTCGATGAGCAAGTTCAGCTGGAGCTCGACGAAACGCCGCTCTCTTTGGACGACTTTCCGAGTCAAATCAACCAAATTTTGGAGCGGGCTGAACAGGTGGCCGAAGTCGATGATCCGACGCTGCCTCATTTTGCCAAAGAGCTTTGGAAGGAAAGTCTGCAGTTCTTGTATGGGACGGCGGCTTACAAATGGATGCTTAGAGAAGATGAAGGAACCGTCGATTGCTTTGCTGCGGCGCTACATCTTACGCTATTGCTGACCGTATACGGATCGGCGAACGACGATGATATACGCGATACATACGGCATTACCGAATCGTTAAGATTTCAATATGAGCAAGCTTGCAGAGCGCTTAGGCAGGTTGCGGTATTGCAGCCGTCAGAGCCAGATGAACCTCAGCCTTGAAAAGCTCGTCCATCTTGTTTATAATGGAATGGTTTATGGAACGTGAAAATAAGCGAAGTACGTGCAATTTTGGAGGGGAAGGCATAAAATGAAAGCAACTTGGGAAAAAATAGACAAGAACATCGTGTCTATCGATGTTGAGGTTGAAGCGGAGCAAGTCGCAACAGCGCTGGATCAAGCGTTTAAGAAAGTCGTAAGTAAAGTGAATGTACCTGGATTCCGTAAAGGCAAAGTACCTCGCGGTATCTTCGAATCCCGCTTTGGCGTGGAGAGCCTGTACCAGGATGCAATCGACATCCTTCTTCCTGACGCTTACACAGCAGCAGTGAACGAGAACAATCTTCAGCCGGTTGACCGTCCGGAGATCGATGTTGAGCAATTCGCCAAAGGCCAATCGTTCAAATTCAAAGCGAAAGTAATCGTTAAGCCAGAAGTAACGCTTGGCGAATACAAAGGCCTTGAAGTTGAAGCAGCAGCGGCTGAAGTAACAGAAGAAGAGATTGCGGCCGAGCTTGAGCGTCTGCAACAACGCCACGCTGAATTGTCGGTTGTAGAAGAAGGCGCTACTCAGAACGGCGACATCACGGTTATCGACTTTGACGGTTCCGTTGACGGCGTTCCATTCGAAGGCGGCAAAGCAGAACGTTATTCCCTTGAGCTCGGATCGAACTCGTTCATCCCTGGCTTCGAGGATCAAGTAGTCGGCATGCAGCTTGGCGATTTCAAGGACGTTACCGTAACGTTCCCTGAAGACTACCATGCTGAGAACCTTGCAGGCAAAGCAGCGGTATTCGCTGTTAAACTGCACGAAATCAAGCGCAAGTCGCTTCCGGCTTTGGATGATGAGTTCGCGAAGGACGTTAGCGAGTTCGACACGCTTGACGAGTACAAAGCAGACTTGTCCAGCAAGCTGAAAGAGCGCAAAGAGAAAGAAGCTGAGCAAGCCCGCGAAGTTGCTGTCGTTGACAAAGCTACTGCGGCTGCCGAAGTTGAAATCCCTGAAGCGATGATCGTAACCGAGACGGACTACATGATCAAAGACTTCGAGAACCGTCTTCAAATGCAAGGCATGAACATGGATCTGTACTACCAGTTCTCTGGCCAGAACGAATCCGTGCTTCGCGAGCAAATGCGTTCCGACGCCGAGAAACGCGTTCGCAACAACTTGGTGCTTGACGCAATCGCGAAAGCTGAAGGCTTCTCCGTAAGCGAAGAAGATCTGACGGCTGAGCTTGAGACGTTGTCCAAATCGTACAACCGCCCAGCAGAAGAGCTGCGCGACATCTTCACTCGCAACGGCAACATTGCGAACCTGCAAGAGGACGTATTGCTTCGCAAAACGATCAAATTCTTGCTTGATAACAGCAAAACGGTTTAATACGCATAATCAATCTACAACAACATAAGCAACACCCTCAGAATAAGGCGCGTAATATACGTGCCTTATTTTGACCCTACATATGAAAATGTGCTTGACTCGGAGGCTAATCTCCGTACATATCGAACGGCCGACATCGTATACTGTATTATTGGAAAAATGACATCACTACGATGACGTGTTACAATAAGGAAGTACTTAAAGCCATAAACGAAAAGAGGTTGGTCGCATGAATCTGGTACCTGTCGTAGTCGAACAAACAAACCGCGGGGAGCGTTCTTACGATATTTACTCCCGCTTGCTGAAGGACCGCATCATTTTCCTTGGGAGCGCAATTGATGATGACGTTGCAAACTCCGTTATTGCACAACTGCTGTTCCTGGCGGCCGACGATCCGGAGAAAGACATCCATCTGTACATTAACTCTCCTGGCGGATCTGTAACCGCTGGTATGGGTATTTTCGATACGATGCAATATATTAAGCCTGAAGTGTCCACGATCTGCATGGGCATGGCAGCAAGTATGGGTTCGCTTCTCCTGACTGCGGGAGCGAAGGGCAAGCGCTTCGCGCTTCCCAATGCGGAAGTCATGATTCACCAGCCGCTTGGCGGCGTTCGTGGTCAAGCGTCCGATATTAAGATTCACGCGGACTGGATCTTGAAGACAAAGCAGAAGCTTAACAATATTTACGTTGAACGTACGGGTCAACCTTATGACAAGATCGACCGCGATACCGACCGCGACAACTTTATGAGCGCGGAAGACGCACTCGCTTACGGTCTGATCGACAAAGTCATTACTTCGCCTGTAGTGTAACGATTTAATTGAAGGGGTGATTCCATGTTCAAATTCAACGACGAAAAAGGCCAGTTGAAATGTTCTTTCTGCGGCAAGTCGCAGGATCAAGTGCGCAAGCTGGTAGCCGGTCCCGGCGTATATATATGTGATGAGTGCATCGAGCTATGCACGGAAATCGTAGAAGAAGAGCTCGGTAACGAAGAAGAGCTTGATCTGAAGGATATTCCGAAGCCGAAAGACATTCGCGCTATTCTTGATTCGTATGTTATCGGTCAAGAGTTCGCTAAGAAATCGTTGTCCGTTGCGGTTTACAACCACTACAAGCGGATCAACTCCGGCAGCAAGATCGAGGATGTCGAGCTTCAGAAGAGTAATATTTTGCTTCTAGGCCCTACAGGCTCGGGTAAGACGCTATTGGCTCAAACAATGGCGAAAATTCTGAATGTTCCGTTCGCGATTGCGGATGCGACTTCGCTTACGGAAGCTGGTTATGTAGGCGAGGACGTAGAGAACATTTTGCTCAAGCTTATTCAAGCCGCCGACTATGATGTTGAGAAAGCGGAACGCGGTATTATTTATATCGACGAAATTGATAAAGTAGCCCGCAAATCGGAGAATCCGTCCATTACGCGCGACGTATCCGGTGAAGGCGTACAGCAAGCATTGCTGAAGATTCTAGAAGGTACGGTTGCATCCGTTCCGCCGCAAGGCGGACGCAAGCATCCGCATCAAGAGTTCATTCAGATCGATACGACGAACATTTTGTTCATTTGCGGCGGCGCGTTCGACGGCCTGGAGCAATTGATCAAACGCCGTATCGGCAAGAAGGTTATCGGCTTCAACTCCACTGGCGAATTGACAAAGGACTTGAAACCGGGCGAATACCTATCGATGGTATTGCCTGAAGACTTGCTCAAATTCGGGCTAATCCCTGAGTTTGTAGGACGTCTGCCGGTTATCTCTACTTTGGAGCCGCTTGATGAGCCGGCACTCGTTCGGATTCTGTCCGAACCGAAGAACGCGCTCGTGAAGCAGTACCAGAAGCTGCTTGAGATGGATAATGTGAAGCTCGACTTCGAACCGGCTGCGCTTGATGCGATCGCGAAGGAAGCGATTAAGCGTAATACCGGCGCGCGCGGCCTGCGTGCGATCATCGAGGGCATCATGCTGGAAGTGATGTATGAGGTTCCTTCCCGTGACGATGTGCAGAACTGCCTGATTACGGAGCAATCCGTGCAGGAAAAGATGATGCCTGAGTTGACGGCGAAGAAGGGCAAGAAAAAGGAAGAGAGCGCGTAAGCTACCTTTTCAAATAACAAACGTATGATATAGAGCGAGATTACCGTCATTGTTTCCACCTTGCTAGCTGCGGCTTTTTTCGCCATAAGCTTGCGGGGTGGACTTTGACGTTCATGGGAGAGATTGGTAATATGTACAAACGTCAAGATACGGTAGCGGTGAAGGTCGGCGATCTGACGATCGGCGGCAGCAATGAAGTCATCATTCAAAGCATGTGTACGACGAAGACCGCCGATGTGGAAGCGACTGTAGCTGAAATACTGCGTCTCGAGGAGGCTGGCTGCCAGGTTGTCCGGGTAACCGTCAATAACAAGGAAGCGGCGGATGCGATTAAGGAGATTAAGAAACGCATCCATATTCCGCTAGTTGCTGACATTCACTTCGATTACCGCTTGGCGCTTGCGGCGATCGAGAACGGCGTCGACAAGGTGCGTATTAACCCAGGCAATATCGGCCGCCGCGAGAAGGTTGAGGCGGTTGTTAAAGCGTGCAAGGAGAAGGGCATTCCGATCCGGATCGGCGTCAACGCCGGCTCGCTGGAGAACCATCTGCTAGAGAAGTATGGTTATCCAACGCCGGAAGCGATGGTCGAGAGCGCTTTGTTCCATATCGGCATTCTCGAAGAGCTCGATTTCCATGATATTATCGTGTCGCTTAAGGCGTCCGACGTACCGATGGCGATAGCGGCTTACTCGATGGCAGCAGAGAAGATCAAATATCCGCTGCATCTTGGCATTACCGAGGCGGGCACCCTGCACACGGGTACGATCAAGAGCTCGGCAGGCATCGGCGCATTGCTGGCGCTTGGCATCGGCAATACAGTTCGGATCAGCCTAAGCGCAGATCCGGTTGAAGAGGTTAAGGTCGCTCGCGAGCTGCTCAAGACCTTCGGTTTGATTACGAACGCAGCGACGCTGGTCTCTTGTCCAACCTGCGGCCGTCTTGATATCGACTTATTCTCGATCGCGAATGAGGTCGAGGACTATATCTCGAAGATCAAGGTGCCGATCAAGGTTTCGGTGCTCGGCTGCGCGGTTAACGGCCCGGGCGAAGCTCGCGAAGCGGACATAGGCATTGCCGGCGCTCGCGGCGAAGGGATGCTGTTCCGTTACGGGGAAATGATTCGTAAAGTACCGGAAGCAGAACTGCTGAACGAGCTCAAGAAGGAAATCGACGAAATCGTACGTGTATTCGAAGCGACCGGCGAGATTCCGGGGCGCAAACATCATACGCACGCTTAAATGTTAAAGGGCCTATGCCGACTCTATTCGTCGGGTAGGCCCTTTATTTATGAGGTCAGCCAGAATGCTTTGGTTGGCCTCTTTTTATTTGGCGTCACTTCGAAAGCACGCAGTAAGTACGCATATGCTCTTGGATGCGAATAATTTCCATGATTGGTGGCAAATTAAGGATTGCAGCTACGACAAACGCAAAAGGTGGGAGCGGGTTGGAGCGAATTAGTCTGAATCAGTTAGGATCGATGATCGTTTTGTTTCTAATAGGCAGCTCATCGTTGTTCTTGCTTGCAAGCGATGCGGGCAATGATGCATGGCTGGCCGTCTTCGTCGGTATGCTGGGCGGACTTGCCCTGCTCTGGGGCGTTAACCTTATGATTTTCCGTCATGCGCCGAATAGCAACCTTATCGAAATCATTAACGATCATTTTGGCAAATATATCGGTTTCCTGCTGTCGTTGGGGTATGTCTTCTATTTCTGCTACAAATCCATAAGAAACGTCAGAGAGTTCGGAGATTTGACGTYGATGCTGCTTTTGCCGAACACCCCGATTAGTGTCCTCATGCTTATTATTTGTGCGATGGCCGCTTATACCGTCATGAGCGGGGTTGGCGTTTTTTTTCGCATGGCTGAATTTATATTACCGCTCGTTATTGCGATCTACGTCATCTTGTTTCTCATTATCGCCTATGCCGATCTGTTTCAGTTCGACAACTTGCTTCCGGTGATGGACAAAGGGTTGAAGCCGATTCTCAAAGCTGCGTTCCCTGGGCTTATTTCATTTCCCTTCGGAGAATTGATTTTGTTTCTGATGTTCTGGAAATATGCCGAACAAGAAGGCCATCACATGGTAAGCATTACGATCAAATGTTATCTGTTCTCAGGTTTATTCATTATGACAACGAATCTGCTCATATGGGCTGGGCTTGGCAAGCTGGCTCCGGTTATCACAATACCGTTCATGCAAATGACGACGTTCATACAAATCGCCAAAATATTGGAGCGCATCGATCCTTTCGTAGCGTTGCTATTGTTTACGGGTGTTTATTTCAAGCTGACTGCTTATTATATGGGCGCGGTGCTTGCCGTACGTTATATGACTAAGCTTTCAAAGGCGTATGCGGTGCTGATCGTAGGCGCAGCGATTTATTTGGGGTCGTGCTTCATATTCAAAAGCTACATGGAACAGGTGTCGTTTGGCTTCAACCTTAACGTGAAATACCATTTTCCTATTTTCCAGATTGCTTTTCCACTGTTGCTACTGATTGTTGTGCTCGTCAAAAAAAGATGGAATGAAAAGGTGCATAATCATGAAGAAACGGAGTAACGAAACAAGCTCTCAAGATACAGAGCAAGTGAAGCGGCTATCTAGCGATATCGAGGCTACTATTCGTTACGCGCAAGAGACACTCGGTACGGGGCCGGATATTTTAATACGGCGTATGCATCTATTCGAGTCGAGCGAAGCTGCTGTTATGTCAATTGCGGGCATATCGGATAAGACAAGCGTCAACCTGCTTATAGACAGCATGCTGTCGGAGCCTAGAGAGCAAGGCGCATTGGCAAGAGAGGGTGATCCCTTTCAAGCGCTCATCTACCGCACGCTGGCTGTAGGAAGCATTCGCAAGCTGGAGACGCTGGACGATATCGACGTCGCCATGCTGGAAGGGTATACAGTCGTTTTGCTTGACGGTTATGATCGAGCCATTGCGGTAGATACGAGCGGCGGAGAGCGGCGTGGCGTGGAGGAACCTAGTACACAAACCGTTGTCAGAGGGCCGAAAGAAGGCTTCACCGAGAGCATCTCGACGAACATCTCTCTTCTGCGCACGAGAATCAAATCGTCTAACCTGCGAATCGAGTACAAAATAATCGGTCGTGAGACACGGACAACGATTGCAATTGCTTATATGAAAGGAATTTCTGAGGAAAAGGTGGTGACAGAGATTCATCGCCGATTGGACGCAATCGATACCGACAGCATTCTGGAGAGCGGCTATATCGAAGAGTTCATTCAAGAGAGAAAATATTCGCCGTTTCCCATTGTCCAAAACTCCGAGCGGCCCGATGCGATCRCTGCCGGTTTGTTGGAAGGACAGGTAGCCATTATTGTCGACGGAACGCCCTTCGCCTTGCTTGCTCCCGTAACGTTCGTTAAGTTCTTTCAATCAAGCGAGGATTATTACCAAAGCTATGATATAGCGACTTTCCTTAGGATCATTCGTTTCGTTTCGTTCATTGTTTCTATGCTGCTGCCATCGCTGTATATTGCCATTACGACGTTTCATCAAGAAATGCTTCCGACTCCGCTGCTGATCAGCGTCGCCGCGCAGCGGGAGGGCGTTCCATTCCCGGCGATCATCGAGGCGCTGCTCATGGAGCTGACGTTCGAAATATTGCGCGAAGCGGGGGTTCGGATGCCGCGCATTATTGGACCCGCGATATCGATTGTCGGTGCGCTCGTTATCGGACAAGCAGCCGTACAGGCAGGCTTGATCTCAGCGGCCATGGTTATCGTCGTATCGTTTACAGCCATTGCCAGTTTCGTTATTCCCGCGGTCAATATGGGTACCTCGGCCAGGCTTATACGGTTCGCAATGATGATCTTGGCGGGCTCCTTCGGCGTATTTGGAATTATGGCCGGACTGATGGTCCTGTTGACGCATTTGTCGGGATTACGGTCATTCGGCGTTCCGTATCTGACGCCGTTCTCGCCGCTCGTGAAGAGCAACTTAAAGGATGTGTTCATAAGGGTGCCGTGGTGGGCGATGAATACGCGGCCTGCAATGTTCGGCAAAGAACCGAGCAGAAGACAAGGCCAACCTCAGAAACAGCATGAATCAGAGCCGCCAGGAACTTCAGGAACATCGGAGAAGGAGGAAGAGTGACAATGACGTCATCGACGCAGCGAATATCGACTGGCCAAGGGATTGCCATTGTTATCAATGCTATTGCGCCAAGCGCATTGCTGCAGCTGCCGGCTCATGTCGTCTCGATTACGAGACAGGATGGATGGTTGACCATTCTCCTTTCTCTGCTGCTAGGTTTGGTATACGCCTTGATTATCGGCAGAATCTGCTTGCTCAGTAACGGCAAGCCGTTATTGGAATGGCTCGAATCCCGATTTGGCAAGGCAGTCGCCCTATTGATCGGGGTTATATTGTGCGGTTATTTTTTTATGGGGGCAACAAGCGTAATTAGGCAGTTCACGAATTTCGTGCAGGAGCAATTGCTTAGGACGACACCAATACTTGCTATCGCCCTCGTCATTGCACTCGTTTCCGTCTATGCCGTATGGCAAGGGATAGAGGCGATTGGAAGAATTCATTTTATTGTATTTGCGTTTGGTTTGATGCTTATGATGCTTAATTTCGCCTTGTTATGGAGTCACTATAATTGGACAAATTTCATGCCGTTCTTCGAGATATCCGTACCTAAGCATATGTCRGCTGTGCTCCTTCCCGCGGGATGGCTATCTGAAATATCGATCGTTTTGTTCTTGCTGCCATATTTTGAGAAGCCGTCGCAAGCGGCGAAGTCCGCGATGTGGGGAACGGTTGTCTCAGGTGTGATGATTCTGACGATGGTCGTCATGATTATTGCGGTATTCGGCGTAAGAATCGTAAATGTGCTTTCTTATCCGAGCTTCGCCGCTCTCGGCATGGTGGAGGTTGGGAAGTTTTTGGAGCGAATCGATGTTTTTTTGCTGACGGCATGGATCGCATCGATGTTCACGAAGGTTTCTATTTATTTATTTTGCTTGTTCCAAGTCATGGACTATCTCTTCCGAATTCGGAGTCGCTCAAGCCCATTAAACGCATTTGCGATATCCGCGTTCATTAGCGCCTCGTCGATTTATTCCTGGTCACGAAATAGTAATTTCATTGAATACATCTTTACTTCGCTGTCAGCTTATCTGCTTATAAGCAACTACGGGTTATTTCTTCTTATATGGGGCGGGCTCAGCTTGACTCGAAGGAAGACGGATGCCATAGAGGGAGGGGGGGCTGTATGAAATCTTGGCGGATAACGGCGGTAGCTATGCTGATTCTTCCATGTGCGTTGTTATTGACAAGCTGCTGGAGCCGAGTAGAGTTGAACGAGCTTGCTATTACTTCCGCAACGTCAATTGATCGCGACGGTGAAGACTGGGTGCTCACGTATCAAGTGCTTATCCCTTCCTCGATCTCCACGGGCATCGGAATTATGGGCGGAGCGAATACTTCTCCGGTCATCGTTTATTCGACCAAGGGAAGAACGATTCGTGAAGCGGTGCTGCATAGCGTATACGAAAGCCCGCGTAAGCTTTATTTTGCCCATAATCAAGTCATTATCATTAGCGAAGAAACGGCGCGCCGAGGTTTGAATCCACTCCTTGAAGTGTATTTACGCAACCCTGATGCCAGGGAGACTGTCGATGTGCTCATTACGTCGGGTAAATCTCGAAAAATTCTCGAACAGATGATGCAGATTCAGAAAATTCCAGGCGATGGCATGCGAGAGATCAATGCCATCGAAGCCCGGTATTCTTCGGCGCTGCCAGAAGTGAGAGTGTACGAGCTCGCGATGGATCTTGCAAGCGATTCGGCCAGCGCCCTGCTTCCGGAAATAACTTTGTCGGGAAGTAAAGATACCTCCAAGCTCTCGGATTTCGAGAACACGACGCTTCCGTCCAAGCTGAGACTCGGTAGGGCAGCGGTCATCAAGAAGGACAAGATGGTGGGATGGCTTTCCCGCAAAGAGGCATTAGGCGTCGCTTATATGAAAGATACCGTTAAGAGCTCAATCGTCACGATCGCTTGTCCTGACGGAAGCGGAAACCATTCGACAATCAGTATCCAAAGCTCTTCATCAGAGCAAAAGCCGTCGATCATCGAAGGCAATCTGAGTGTGAAGGTAAATGTCAAAGCAAGAGGAGAACTGGTCCAGACCGATTGTCATTCTCAGGACCTCTATAAGCCAGAGGTCATCAAGCAGATGGAGAATGCTGCCGAGAAAGAAATTACGGGATTCATCATGTCGGGCTGGCAATCTCTGCAAAAGCTGAATGCAGATGCGGTAGGCTTCGCCGACCTCGCGCACCGAACCTACCGCAAGGAATGGCGGAGCTGGCAGAAGGATTGGGATGCGGTATTCGCGCGTATCCAGATTAAGCCTGTTGTACGTGTAACCTTATCCAATGTAGGTCTTAGCAATCAGCCTATGAATGTAGAGAAGCTGAACGAGGGCAAGAAATAAGGTGATAAAGAGAAAGAGGAGCAGATCGACTATGGAATTAAAAGAGGCAATCGGCGCGGCGCTGCTAATCGTTGTGTTAGGGTTAGGCGTCGCGAAGCTGTTAAAGAAAGGTTTGGTGCGCGAATATATCGTGTATGCTTCGGCCGTGCTATGGACGGGCTATCTCCTTGCCTCGCAGAGCTATAATTGGATCGTTGTATCGCCGGTTACGATCATCAGCGTAGCAATTAAGCCGCTAGGTCTATGGCTCAAATATACCGGGATACTTACGTGATGCGGCAAGGTAGAAATACTTGAGCCGAAGTTTTACCAAATGCGATTATTCCTATTGCCAAGAGGCAATACTGACATAATACGGATGCCTTCGAGAAACAGGCGGTATGAGAGGAGCGGAAATAAATGAGTTTAAGTGTCGTGTTAATGTTGATTCAAGTGTTTTTTGCCGTCGTTATCGGCTTGTATTTTTGGAATTTGCTGCGTAATCAGAAGACGAACCGCTCTGCGGTCGATCGGGAATCGCGCAAGGAAATGGATAAGCTGCGCAAGCTGCGCTCAGTTTCGCTTACGAAGCCGCTCGCGGAGAAGACGCGCCCGCAGGCCATGCAGGACATTGTCGGTCAGCGCGATGGGCTAAGGGCGCTTAAGGCTGCGCTATGCAGCGCGAACCCGCAGCATGTTATTATCTATGGACCGCCTGGAGTCGGTAAGACGGCTGCCGCGCGTGTCGTATTGGAAGAAGCGAAGAAAAATCCAAGCTCGCCATTCCTTCCAGAGGCGAAGTTCACCGAGATCGATGCGACGACAGCGCGCTTCGATGAGCGGGGTATTGCCGATCCGCTGATCGGGTCTGTTCATGATCCGATCTACCAAGGCGCAGGAGCGATGGGGGTAGCGGGCATACCGCAGCCGAAACCCGGCGCGGTTACGAAAGCCCATGGCGGCATTCTGTTCATTGACGAAATCGGAGAATTGCATCCGATTCAAATGAATAAACTGTTAAAGGTGCTGGAAGACCGCAAAGTATTTCTCGAGAGCGCCTATTACAATTCTGAGGATGCGAACATTCCTGTCTATATTCATGATATATTCCAGAATGGGCTGCCGGCAGACTTCCGTCTCGTAGGCGCAACAACGCGTTCGCCTCAGGAAATTCCGCCGGCTATTCGCTCGCGCTGTATGGAGGTATTTTTCCGCCCGCTGCTGGCAGATGAAATTGCACTAGTCGCTGAGAATGCAGTGAAGAAGATCGGCTTCGCACCATGCCCGGAAGCGATCGAGGTCGTGAAGCGTTATGCGACAAACGGTCGCGAAGCGGTCAATGTTATACAGCTAGCAGCAGGAGTAGCCTTATCCGAGAAGCGGGATAGTATTTCGGCAGGTGATATCGAATGGGTTGTGAACAGCAGCCAAATCCCGCCGCGTCCGGACCGCAAGGTGCCTGCGGCGCCGCAGGTCGGCTTCGTGAACGGGCTTGCCGTATACGGACCGAATATGGGCACGCTGCTTGAGATCGAAGTTAGCGCCATTCCGGCAGCAGCAGGACGCGGCCAATTCACGATAACAGGTGTCGTGGAGGAAGAAGAGCTAGGAGGCGGCTCCAGGACGCTTCGCCGTAAGAGCATGGCGAAGGGCTCTGTCGAGAATGTGCTGACTGTATTGCGCCGTATCGGGCTTAATCCGCAAGACTTCGACCTTCATATCAACTTCCCTGGCGGAACGCCGATTGACGGCCCGTCAGCAGGTATTGCAATGGCAACGGCGATTACGTCTGCTATCAAAGGCTTGCCAATCGACAATAAGCTGGCGATGACCGGAGAAGTCGGCATACACGGCAATGTAAAGCCTGTAGGCGGCGTGCTGGCGAAGGTCGAGGCTGCTTTCCAAGCAGGCGCTGAGAAGGTTATTATACCGCGAGAGAACTGGCAGGCTATCTTCGCAGACTTGAACGGGCTTAAGGTGATACCTGTTGAGCGCGTCGAAGAAGTATTTGGCATTGTTTTCCCCGAGTCGACTATTGCGGAGAAGACCGTGGATGCGCCGATCGGCACAGAGCTGTTCATCGCATCGGGGGTTCCTTATTTGCAAGCTGAATCAGCCGAATAATAAGGAATTCGCCGGCATTTAGATTTTGTACTTTGCGATGTGGTAATATAGGGTAGACGTATACAATTGGAGGTGCTGGAATGGGACCTAATAAATCGAAAGGTCGTCGTCGGCTGCCCCTGCTTCCGTTACGGGGGCTACTCGTTTATCCCAGCATGGTTCTCCACCTTGATGTGGGCAGGGACAAATCGGTTCGGGCACTAGAGAGGGCAATGGTCGAGGAAAATATGATCTTGCTCTGCTCACAATCCGAAGTAAACATTGAGGAGCCGACGGAGGAAGATATATATAAGGTCGGTACGATCGCGAAAGTAAGGCAAATGATGAAGCTGCCGAACGGAACGATCCGTGTGCTGGTTGAAGGCGTTGTTCGCGCGGAGATACAGGAGTATCTGCCGAACGATGAATTTTACGAAGTAGCGGTGAAAGAGCTGCCGGAGCAGGAAACGGACGATCCTGAGGTCGACGCGCTGATGCGTACGGTGCTTAGCCAGTTCGAGCATTATATCTCGTTGTCGAAGAAGGTAACGCCGGAGACGCATGCGGCCGTGTCCGACATTGACGAACCAGGCAGGCTCGCAGACGTCATCACGAGCCACCTCTCGCTGAAGATTAAGGATAAGCAAGATATCCTAGAGACGATCGGCGCCCGGGAGCGGCTGGAGAAGCTGCTCGACATCTTGAACAACGAGCGCGAGGTGCTGGAGCTGGAGCGCAAGATTAACCAGCGCGTCAAGAAGCAGATGGAGAAGACGCAGAAGGAATATTATTTGCGCGAGCAGATGAAGGCGATCCAGAAGGAGCTTGGCGAGAAGGAAGGCCGCGCCGGCGAGATCGAGGATTTGCGCAGTCAGCTTGCCGAATCCGGCGTGCCCGAGTCTGTGAAGGAGAAGATCGAGAAGGAGATCGATCGGCTCGAGAAGATGCCTGCCTCGTCCGCCGAAGGCGGCGTTATCCGCAATTATATCGATTGGCTGTTGTCGTTGCCTTGGGATAAGCAGACGGATGACGATCTCAGCATTAGCAAAGCTGAGGAAGTGCTGAACGATGATCATTACGGTCTCGAGAAGCCGAAGGAGCGTGTGCTGGAGTACTTAGCCGTACAGCAGCTCGTGAAGAAGCTCAAAGGGCCAATCCTCTGTCTAGTAGGACCTCCGGGTGTCGGCAAGACATCGCTTGCCAGGTCGATTGCGAAGTCGCTCGGACGCAAGTTCGTACGTATCTCGCTCGGCGGCGTACGCGACGAGGCTGAGATTCGCGGTCACAGGCGGACATACGTCGGCGCGATGCCGGGTCGTATTATCCAAGGGATGAAGACGGCCGGTTCGCTTAATCCGGTATTCCTGCTTGATGAAATCGACAAGATGGCGATGGACTTCCGCGGCGATCCTGCTTCTGCTCTGCTAGAGGTGCTTGATCCTGAGCAGAACAGCAACTTCAGCGACCACTTCATCGAAGTTCCATTTGATCTGTCTAACGTCATGTTCGTTACGACCGCGAATGCGATGCACAACATTCCGCGTCCATTGCTTGACCGGATGGAGGTACTCTACATTCCGGGCTATACGGAGCTAGAGAAGCTGCAGATCGGTACGCGGTATTTGCTGCCGAAGCAGAAGAAGGAACACGGTCTTACGGAAGAGCAGCTTCGCATATCTGAAGATACGCTGCTGCAATTGATACGTGGATATACCCGTGAATCCGGCGTGCGGAACCTGGAGCAGCAGATAGCGTCGATATGCCGCAAAGCAGCGAAGTTCTTCGTCTCGAATGAAGAGGCGGAGACGCTGGAGGTAACAAACGATAAGCTTACGGAATGGCTTGGACCTTCCAAGTTCCGTTACGGCTTAGCGGAAAGCGAGAATCAGATCGGCGCCGTTACAGGCCTCGCTTGGACGGAGGTCGGCGGCGATACGCTCGTCATCGAAGTGACCGTTATGCCGGGCGGCGGCAAGTTGACATTGACGGGCAAGCTCGGGGACGTAATGAAGGAATCCGCCCAAGCGGCATTCAGCTTCACGAGGTCGAAGGCGATCGAGCTTGGTATCGATCCAAGCTTCCACGAGAAAAACGATATTCATATTCATATTCCGGAGGGCGCTATTCCTAAGGATGGCCCTTCCGCAGGCATCACGATCGCGACAGCGCTGATCTCGGCGTTAACGAATCGGTATGTGAACAAGGAAGTGGCGATGACCGGCGAGATTACGCTCCGCGGCCGCGTGCTTCCGATTGGCGGATTGAAAGAAAAATCGTTGGCGGCGCATCGCGCGGGCATTAAGACCGTGCTGCTGCCAAAAGACAATGAACGGGACTTGCGGGATATTCCCGATAGCGTGCGCAATGATCTGCAATTTATTCCTGTCGCTCATATGGATGAGGTGCTGCAGCATGCGCTGCTTCCAGTTCTAACGGAACAGAAAGCAGGTACAACTATTTCATGAAGATTATGGATGCACAATTTATTATTAGCGCGGTTCAGCCTCACCAGTACCCGGAGGACGCCTTGCCAGAGATTGCTCTGGCAGGGCGTTCCAATGTCGGGAAATCGTCACTCATCAATAAGCTGATTATGCGCAAAAACTTAGCTAGAACGAGCTCGCAGCCGGGCAAGACGCAGCAGCTCAATTATTATCGCGTGAATGATATGGTCTACTTCGTCGATTATCCAGGCTACGGTTATGCGAAGGTGTCCAAAACACAGCGCGAGAAGTTCGGCACGATGATCGAGACCTATATTAGGGACCGCAAGCAGCTAAAGCTGCAGCTGCTCGTCATCGATATTCGCCATGAGCCGTCCAAGGACGATCAGCTTATGTACGACTGGCTTAAGCATTATGAAATACCTACATGCATCGTCTGCACGAAAGCGGACAAGATTCCAAGGTCGAAGTGGGACAAGCATGTGAAGATGGTCAAAACAACGCTTGGCGTCGACCCGCGAGATTCTATCATCTTATTCTCTTCGGAAACAGGGCTTGGCCGTGAGCAGCTCTGGGACGTTATTATGGAGACGATTGCTACTTAAGGTAGCAAGTGCAGCAACTTCTGCTCTAAAGCAGAGGATTTAGGGAGAAATGCGGCATTCCTCGTGAATTCCTGCGTTATTTTCAGTTATATGCAAGAATATCGCGTGCGGACGGCAGGAATATATTGACGGGATCACGTATAATATACT
>NZ_JBFRGE010000035.1:0-60500 GCF_052115185.1 Paenibacillus sp. 2TAB19
AATCTGATATTGAGTGATATTGAGTCATACCAAAATCCCTCCAATGAATGTTGTCTCGACAACTCCATTCTAAACGAGGATTCTGGCTATGGCTCCCTTTTTTTGAGATCCTAGCTTTTTACACAAGTATACGGACTCAACTTGAGTGCGTAGATGGATTGACCACTTTTGTATGATAAATCGAATAAGATTTGACAGTTTACATCTTGTTTAACTGGCCTTGTGTGAAAAATCGTATAAATTGAGATCAATAAAAAAGGGCTGTCCCAAACGAACATGCCTTAAGACCATTTTCGTTCAGGACAGCCCCTTCGCTTCACTCTATAACGCCCTGAAAGCCTCGCTTACAAGCGGGATTAGTAAGTCAGCATCAACAGATTGGCCTCGCTTAAGCTTGATCGTCTTGCGTTCAGGCGGACCTTCGAATAGCCCATCTGGCAGCGTTAGACCCGTTGTATTGAAAATAATGAAGCTTACCGCATCCTTCGACGTCGATATAGCAGCTGCGTACTTGCCGTTTTTGAGAAAATGAGGCTTCTTATATTGGATACGCTCCTGAACATCCGGAATAGCGCGATGAACAACATCGCGCAGAGCAGCGCTAAGCTCGGCGTGCCACGACTCCGGCAATGCATCAATAAAGTCAGTTACTTCTTGATTCATTTCTCTATTCTCCTCTGCTATCGTTAGTCACACATCCTATTTCGTCTCGTTCACGATCATCCAAGTTACGCCGAATTTGTCCTGCAACTCTCCGTATGAAGCACCCCATGGCTGCTTCTCGAGAGGATACTTCACGACCCCGCCCTCGCTCAGCTTGGCGAAAACTCCCTTCGCTTCGGCTTCGCTCTCAAAGCTTAGCGATAGACTCAAGCATCGAGAGCCGGCCACTGGCTCGAAGGAATCCGACATGAACAGCGTGTTGCCGCCTGCAACCGACATTGCCAAATGCATCACCTTGTCCTTGAATGCCTCTGGAATACCAGGCGTATGAGCATGCATCATGACAGATATGATCTCTCCTCCAAGCGCTTGCTTATAGAACTCCGCTTGCGTTCTAGCATCCTCCGACATTAGGTAAGGGGTTAGTAACACGTTCATTTTCTCATCAACCTTTCTCATTTCTTAGTAGTTGGAACTTGGCTTTCTACTAAGACGACGAATGGAAAGGAATGAAATCTACACGCTTCACAAAAAAATATTTCGACTCGGTTAACCGCATTCCTCGGCCCGTCTCAAGAGCAGCTCGCGTTCGCGTTCATTGCGCGTCAGCGAGGCAGCCATCTCGAACTGCTCGCGCGCCTCGGCAGCTCGTCCCAGCTTGACGAGCAGATCTCCTCTTACGCTCGGCAGCAAATAATAGGTCGCAAGCGCAGGCTCTGAGGCTAGCTCTTCGACCAGCTGCAGTCCGAACGCAGGGCCAAAAGCCATAGCAATCGCGACCGCTCGGTTCAGCTCCACAATCGCAGACGGTTGAACGCGCGACAGCGCTTCGTAGAGAGCGGCAATGCGTACCCAATCGGTACTTGCCGCGACCGTCGCCTGAGCATGACAGGCAGAGATGGAAGCTTGAAGCGCATAAGGACCAAGCAGTCCTCCAAACGCACGGGCTCGCTCCAGTGCAGCTAAGCCGCGACGGATCAACAGATGATCCCACTTTGCACGGTTCTGATCCATTAGAAGAATTGGCTCGCCGCTCGCGCCTACGCGGGTTCTGAATCGGGAGGATTGCAGTTCCATAAGCGCAACAAGCCCATGAACCTCCGACTCGCCCGGCGCTATCTCGGCGAGAATCCGGCCAAGCCTCAGCGCTTCGAGACATAAGGTCGGACGAAGCCACTCGCTTCCCGATGTTGCCGAATAACCTTCGTTGAACATTAAGTAGATAACTTCTAGAACCGCCGCCAGGCGTTCCTTCAACGCCTCGCCCGACGGCGCCTCGAACCCGACCCGCTCCGCGCTTAACGTTTTCTTCGCTCGAACGATTCGCTGTGCCACGGTAGGCTCGGGAACGAGAAAGGCTCGCGCAATCTCATCGGTCGTTAGACCGCCAAGCAGCCGCAATGTAAGAGCGACCCTCGCCTCTCGCGACAACACTGGATGGCAGGAAGTAAAAATAAGACGGAGAAGGTCGTCGCCAACCTCTCCATCCACAGCTTTGTTCACGTCATCCTCGGAATACAGCTCGCTTCCTCGTCCGATCTCTTCATATTTCTGATCGCGCAGCTTACTTCTGCGCAGGTAATCAATTGCGCGCCTTTTCGCTGTCGTCATGAGCCACGCACCTGGATTATCGGGAATTCCCGACTCGGGCCACTTCTCCAGCGCAATCACAAGCGCATCCTGAGCCAAGTCTTCGGCGAGGCTTACATCGCGAACCATCCGCGCCAATCCGGCGATAAGCCTCGCCGATTCAATGCGCCAGATTGCGTCTATCGTACGCCCCGCCAAAGAATCGGTCATTATGATTTAGACCTCTCAATCTGTTCGCGAAGTACAAGCTCCTTGGCCAGCGTCTCCGGATCTTCCATCAGATCATGCAGATCGATAACCTGCCTAAGCTCGATCTGCCCTTCGCCGAAACCGTGCGGATCCGGCATGCGAAGCGCCCACTCGATCGCTTCTTCCCTCGACTTCACCTCGATCAGCGTATAGCCGGCAATGATCTCCTTCGCTTCCGTGAACGGCCCGTCCGTTATCTTCGGTTTGCCGCCCGGCTCCGGATACGAGATGCGAATACCGCCGGAGCTCGCATGCAAGCCATCTGCCGCAAGCAACACGCCGGCTTTGACCAGCTCCTCGTTATAGCGCTGCATAGCCTCGATCAGCTCTTGGCTGGGCATTGTCCCTGCCTCTGAATCCTTGCTTGCTTTGACAATCATCATAAATCGCATTATTCATAACCTACCCTCGATATCATGTGAGACTTCATTATTTTTCAGCCTCCATATAGACGACGAACAGATTGACTCGGAATCGACAACGATAGCTATAAATTTCCACCAATATACTTCTTCATAATACTGGATAATGACTCAAATAAAAAGATCGCAGTAGCGCGCCTATTGGCGATCCCTATGCGATCTTTCGACTTATTTTAATAGATTAGATGTCAAACACAGATTCGCTCTGATCTATGACAGACTGCTCAGCCGGCGTAAGCACCCGGTCGAGAATCAGCTTCTCGAAGTGCGCGAATCCGCTGTCCTTCACCCGTGGGCGGGCGAGCGTAATCGGTATATCGAGCGCTACCTGCCCTTCGTCGATTAGAATGACCCGATCCGCCAGAGCAACCGCTTCGCTGACATCATGGGTAACGAGTACGGCCGTGAAGCCGCGCGTCTGCCATAACCGTTCGATAAGCCGCTGCATATCAATGCGGGTCAACGCGTCCAGCGCGCCTAAAGGCTCATCGAACAGCAGCAAATGAGGATGGCCGACTAACGCTCTCGCAAGCGCAACGCGCTGGCGCTGACCGCCGGATAGGACCGATGGCCACTCCTTAGCCCGATCCGAAAGACCGACTAATTGAAGCGCGGCATATGCCTTCCGCTCCGCGTCCGCCGACTTGTCTCCTGCCAGTCCAATCTTCACATTATCTAGAACGGTCTGCCAAGGCAGCAGCCTGGCATCTTGAAACATAAACCGCGTATCTTGGTTAATGCCAGATACCGGTTCATCCTGTCTTGTCAGCGAGCCAGAGGAGATTTCATCCAGGCCGGCGAGCAGCCTTAGCAGCGTACTCTTCCCGCAGCCGCTTCGGCCGACAATCGCGATGAACTTGCCCGGTTCGATTGATAGATTAAGGTCGCTTAACACCTTCTTCTCGCCGAACCGTTTGGAAACGCCTTTCAACTCGATTGATACGCCGTGTGTCACTGCTTCGCCGGAAACAACCGGAGCAACCGCTAAGGGTTGCTTAATACTAGCAACCTGCGATTTTTGCGCCGTCTTCCTCTCTAGTTCGAGCTCTTCGACTGCGGCGCTGCTTTTGCGAAATGGGGATGCCATTGCAGCCATCTCCTCTCCAGCCACTTGGCCATTAAATCAGACAGCTTACCCAACAGCGCATACAAAATAATTGCTAGAACGACGACGTCCAATTGGAAAAACTCCCGTGCATTCATCGCCATATAACCGATGCCGGAGTCAGCCGCGATCGTCTCGGCGACAATGAGCGTCAGCCACATGATGCCGAGCGCGAAGCGAAGACCGACGAGAATCGAAGGCATAGCTCCAGGCAAAATCACTCGGCGATAGAGCTGCCATCTGTTTAGTCCGTAAACGTTGCCCATCTCGATAAGGCCGGTATCGACGGATCTGATCCCGTGAAGCGTGTTTAGGTAGATCGGGAACATAACGCCGAGCGCGACTAGAAATATTTTCGCCGTTTCACCAATCCCGAACCAGGCAATGACGAGGGGAATCATAGCGAGATGGGGAACATTCCGAATCATCTGCAGCGTCGAATCCGTCAGTTTGTCGGATAACCCAATCACACCGTTTAATAAGCCAAGAACGAACCCAATCCCCGCCCCAATTGCGAAACCAATTGCGGCTCTCCAGGTGCTAACGGCGAGCGCCTCAATAAGCTTTCCATTAGCCAGCAGCTCGTACGCGGCTCTGACGACCTGATCCGGCGACGGTAATGTTCTCGTGGAGATCACGCCAGCACTGCTTAACACTTGCCATACGATTACAATGAGTACGGGTATATACCACGGCAACGCGATTGTTGTGAACTTGCTAGCAGAATGTCTCATTTTAACCCTCTCCATTAATGAGCCGAAGCTCTAGGTGTGGGCTTGACAGCATTTGCGATTATTTCGCCAAAAGGACTAATAGACGTCGGGCCGGCTATCGGCTTCCGATCCAGCGACAATAATGGGAACAGCAGCTCCGCCACCCGATAAGCTTCCTCTAGATGCGGATAGCCGGAGAAAATAAACGTTTCGATCCCGAGCGCCTCATATTCCCGCATCCGTTCCGCGACAATCTCCGGACTGCCGACGAGCGCAGTACCCGCTCCGCCGCGTACAAGCCCGATTCCCGCCCAAAGGTTAGGGCTAATCTCCAACTGCTCGCGGCTTCCTTCATGCAGCTTCGCCATCCGCTTCTGACCGACCGAGTCGAAGCGGCTGAAGATGCGCTGCGCTTCGGCTATCGTCTGATCGTCGACGTGCTTAATCAGCTTTTCTGCCGCTTGCCATGCTTCCTCCTCCGTCTCCCTTACGATGACGTGCAGCCGGATGCCGAACCGGAGTGTGCGGCCTTGCGCCTCTGCAAGCTTCCGCATCTCCGCGATCTTGGCAGCAACGTCGGCTGGCGGCTCGCCCCAAGTCAAGTACACATCGACCTGCTCCGCCGCGATTCCCTGCGCTACCTCCGAGGAACCTCCGAACCAGAGCGGCGGATACGGCTGCTGAATCGGCGGATAAAGCACATGACCGCCCTTCACATGCAGATAGTCACCTTCGAAATCCACATTCTCACCCGAAAGCTCCCTCCGCCATATTTGGAGAAACTCGTTTGTGAGGTGGTATCGATCCGTATGGTTCAGGAATAGTCCATCGCCGGCCAATTCAACCGGGTCCCCTCCTGCTACCACGTTAATGAGCAGCCTGCCGCCGGATATGCGATCCAGCGATGCGGCCATTCGAGCCGCCAGTGTTGGCGACATCAAGCCTGGACGTACGGCAACGAGAAACTTCAGACGTTTCGTCGCCGGTACAAGCGAGGACGCTATAATCCAAGGATCCTCGCAAGAAGTACCGGTCGGAAGCAATACGCCTTCATAGCCAAGTCGATCTGCGGCAACAGCGATCTGCTGCATGTAATCGGCATCCACAGCACGAGCGCCTTGGCTCGTGCCGAGATAGCGACCATCTCCATGCGTAGGTATAAACCAAAATACATTCATCATAATCACCTTCACCTTTTTGTAAATTATAAGAATTTATAAGTTTTCTACATAGCCGTTTCTACTTGTATTTGGTTATTTAAGAATGGCATCGTTAATATCCAGTTTCTCTGGAATGAGCTCCAGATTGAAGAACGTATCGGCAATGGCCTGCTGCGCCTTAATCAGCTCTTCATCGATCGGCTGCACGCCGTAATTGCGACGGCCTGCTGCAAGCAGCAGCGACTCTACATCAATACCAAGCTGTGGCGACAGCTTCTCAGCCAGCTCCTGCGGATGATCCTTCGACCAAGCATCGATTTTGTCCGCTTCCTCTAAGAGGATGTCAACGATATCTGGATATTTCTCAGCAAACGTACGAGTGGCAAGATAGAATTCGTGATTCGATACGACATCCTTGCCGTCAGCTAATATCGTGCCGCCTGTAGCCGTCTGTGCCGCAGCGAGGAACGGATCCCAAATGACCCATGCGTCTACGCTGCCCTTCTCGAATGCAGCCCGTGCATCTGCCGGCGGCAGAAACTTCACATCAACATCCTTATAATCGACTCCAGCTTTCTCGAGCTGCTTCACAAGCAAGTAGTGCACGTTCGAGCCTTTGTTCAGCACAACGGTCTTGCCTTTCAGATCGGCAACTGACTTAATTGGCGAATCCTTCGGAACGATAATACCCTCGCTCTGCGGACTAGCCGGTTCATGCGCCAAGTAGACGAGCGGTGCACCTGCAGCCTGCGCGAAGATCGGCGGCGCCTCTCCCGTATGTCCCAGATCGAGACTGCCTACATTAAGCGCTTCGAGCAATTGAGGCCCACCGGGAAACTCAATCCATTCGATCTTAATGTTGCGCTCCTCGCTCAAGCGCTTATCAAGCGCTCCGTCTGCCTTCAAAATGTTAATCGTTCCGTACTTCTGATAACCGATCTTGATCGTAATATCTCTAGTCTCCTTGCCCGATGCCCCTTCATTTGCTTTCTCCCCGTTATTGCCGCATGCCGTCACCACCATCGTTAATGCAAGCAGTGCCGCCGCCACAAACTTTGAAGTCCCCCACTTTTTCTTCATCATCCCAAACCCCTCTCGTCTTCGTTTCTAATCGAATCGTTATAAATAGACAAAGGTCTCCCCACCCGCACCTTCAGTGCGATTAGAGAGACCTCCGGTGGTCCGGTAGCGTCAAATATATAATTAATCCGATGAGTTAACTTGTATATAACGAAATATTAGCACTGACATAAATTGGCGTCAAGAACTATTTTTTTGCTTCTTACTTCCACGATTCCACCTTCTGGCGAAAGTATCGGATCGCTCGTTGCAGTTAGTGCAACAGAATCCCTTCAATCCATATTTCAGCTAGTGTTCGTTGCAGTAAATGCAACTGATTCGAGAGAAACGCACTTAATGAGGAGTGTTAACCGTTCATCCATTGCATTCCCTGCAACGAGGCCTCCCAACGGACGCTCTAAGGACGCATTCTGTTGCATAATGTGCAACGGGCGTATTCTCGTTCTCGTACCGCAAAAAAAGACTTCCCGCCTCGAACGGAAAGTCCCGCATTGATCTATACATATACCAATAAACTCAATTAGGACAATCGCTCTCAGCGAAAATATTGCTAAGGAACAAGTACAATTTGAGTGCTTTGTCGCGATCGAGCACAATTTCATTCTCAGCGGTAAGGTTATTGTCGTCACCAATGGTGGCGGCAATAATCCGTATTTCGCCAGTCTCTTTGTCGTAGGTCAGCACCGTCTCTACTCTATCGCCATGCGTGCGCGTTGCGGAATCCATATAATCGCAATCCTCCTCTTTCATTTCGGTATACACTATACCTATTCGAAGAGTACTAGATTTACGCCTATTGTTTTGCTAACTCCGCCATCGCTTCGAGGAGCATGATGCCGCTTAGCTGGACGCTCAATTGGATTGGCAGCAACGGAGGAGTCGACCATGATGGGCCGCACAGTTTCAACTCGCGATTAAGCCCCCGATCCCGCAGTGATGCGGCATTCGCTTCAATGACCGCGATGATGGCATCGCGTTCTGTTGGCGGAGCTACCTCGGCCATCTGCATGAGGTAACGGATCAAGATGCCTTTGAACAATCCCGTGTCGTCAATGCCTTCATCCGGCAGCAGCAGCGTCCCGGCATCGCAAAGTTCCGCAAAGCAGGCTCTCGTCGTACGGCAAGCTTCCTGCAAATACGTCTCATCGCGCGTTGCCAGATATAGCTCCACGCCCGCTCCGATGAAGACGCCTTGGCAATAGGTGAACTTCCAATCCTTATCGATCTGTCCGTCGCCAAGCCGGTTCATCCCGTCCCATACGAAACCGCTGGCGGGGTCTACCAAGTTATCGCGATTCCACTTATAGATTCGCTCCGCCCACGCCAGGTCTTCTTCTTTGCCATAGGCACGATACAGTCTAGCGGCAAGGATGGCGGCAGGCGCGTTGGCTGGAGTGTTTTTGTAATCGAGTTGGTCCTTCTTCCACGCCATGCCTCCGCCCATATGGCCGTTCCAAGCCGTCTTGATATCCTCCCACAGCTCCAGCACGTTTGCCAAATACGGCTCTTCACCAGTTGCTTCATAGGCGCGCAATAGGGCGAGCGCCGTCCACTCCATATCGTCGTAGTAATTGTGTTTGAAGGTGTCGCCGTTATAGGCATGAACCCCTTCCGCCAGCTTACTCAGCAGTTCCCTGTACGCCGCTTCTCCCGTTCGCTCCAAGCCGTCAATTAGAACATCCATGACATGCGCCTGCCACCAATAATAGAAGTTCTCTTCCCCGAAAGCTTTGACAGGCGGGTACCACTGATTCATCATCGCTAGCTCATCGTTCCAGTACCGGTCTCTCAAGGCAGCCTGCGCCTCATTCGCCAAGTCATTCCAAGCCGAAACCAATGGATCGGACAATTCCATTAGGCGAGCGCCTCCTCCCCAATAAGACCGGCAGCGTTCAGTCTCGTCGCCGCCTCGAGAAGCTTCACCGCGCTAAGCTGGACGCTCAGCGTTACAATGCCCTCTGGCTTCGCCGACCAGTCCGGCGAGAACAACACCGGCTCGCCCGTTCTGCCCTGCTCCCACAACAGCTTGGCGTTAGCAGCTAATGTATCGGCAACCGCCTGATCCCCTCCGCGGCTCTCAAGCGCAAGCTCCGTCAAATAGCGGACGTAGATACCTTTGAACAGCCCGCCGTCGCCTGTTTCCTCATCCGGCAACAGCTTCGTCGATGGGTGCGCAAGTTCGGCAAGGGATGCCGAAGCGGAACGCGATGCATCGGCCAAATACCGATCATCGCTCGTGATCCGGTATAATTCAACGGCAGCTCCGATGAACACGCCTTGGCAATACGTGAACTTCCAATGCTTATCGATCTGTCCGTCGCCGAGTCGATTCATCCCATCCCATACGCAGCCGGTGGCCGGATCTACGAGATTGGCTTTCTGCCATTCGTAAATCTTGACGGCCCATGCCAAATCCGACTCTAATCCGAACGCTTGATGCAGCCGCGCGGCGAGGATTGCCGCCGGAGCGTTCGCAGGCGTATTTTTATAATCAAGCTGCGACTTCTGCCATGCGATGCCGCCTCCCATATGCTCATTCCAGCCCGTCTTGATATCCTCCCAAAGCAGGAGCGCGGCTTCCTTGTACTTCGCGGCTCCCGTCGCTTGATACGCGCGCAGCCATGCAAGCGCCATCCATTCCATGTCATCGTACAGCTCATTCGGCCATTCGCCGCCATTGCGTGCCAGCAACCCATCAAAAAATACGCTCAACCTCTCGGCATATGCCTCCTGGCCCGTGCGAAGATAACCATCCGTCAGGACGTCCGCGGCATGCGCCATCCACCAGTAATGAAAGATCGTGTTGCATGCGCCGTCCGGACACGGCGTCTCGATATTGTACATCCGTATCGATTCGTTCCAAAATAATCGCTCCAGCGCTGCCTGCGCATCATCCGCCCGATTCTCCCAAATCCCATGCTCTGCCTGATTCATTTCTCTCTCTCCTCCAGTCGCGCCCGTTGCTCCAGCAGCATAACGGCGCTTAGTTGCGTGCTAAGTTGTACAGCTTTCTCGGGTGTTTGCGCCCACGAATTACTGAAGCGTGCCTTCTCGCTATCCTTGCCATATTCCCATAAGCTTGCCGCATTGGTCTCCAGCAGCTCTATCCACGCCTCCGGCTCGTCGTCCACTTGAATGAGCTCTCCTAAATAACGAACGAATATGCCTTTGAACAATCCTCCGTCGCCGTCGCCTTCCGAAGGCAGCATGCCCGTAGCCTGACTGGTGAGCTCGTTAATCGCAGCAGCAGCCGTCTTCTTCGCATCCTGCAAGTAACGTTCATCGCCCGTCGCCTTGTACAGCTCGACCGCCGCGCCTATATAGACGCCTTGACTGTAAGTAAACTTCCAATCTTTATCGACTAACCCGTCACCCTGTCGATTAATACCGTCCCACACGAATCCGGTATCGGGATCGACCAGCGTCTCTTTCTGCCATTCATAGATGCGAGTCGCGAAGTCCAGCTCTTCCTTATCGTTCGTATGCTCATATAATCTCGTTGCCAAAATAGCCGCAGGCGCATTCGCAGGCGTATTCTTATAATTCAACTGCTCCTTGCGCCAAGCGATGCCGCCGCCCTGCTCCTCGTTCCAGCCGGTTTTGATATCCTCCCACAGCAGCTTCGCAACCTCCATGTATCTTTCATCCTTCGTCGCATCGTAGGCGCGAAGCCACGCAAGCGCCATCCATTCCATATCGTCGTAATAATCGTTCGGATAGACGCCGGCATTCCGCTCCGCAATGCCGTCATACATTCCGCTTAGCAGCTTCGCGTACCGCTCATCGCCTGTGCGTTCATATCCGTCAACCAGCACATCAACGGCATGCGCCTGCCACCAATAGTTGAAAGGGTCGGTACATAACTGCGCGATGCACGGAGAGACATTGTCATACAAACCTCGGCTCTCATTCCAGAACGAATCCGCCAGCTCCGCTTGCGCGAGATCGACCCTCTCCTGCCATACGCCATCCGCGGTGCCGCCGCCGAACGGCTTCCATACTCCCGCCGCCCATAGGCTTCCTCCAGCTAGCAGAGCGACCAGAACAAGACAGGATGCGGTTAGGAGAACAACTTTCCGTGAAGCCATAGCCGTGTTATCCCCCTATCCCTTGATTCCGCTGAACGCGATCCCTTGAATGAAGTAACGCTGCAGTAGCAGGAACATAATGAGTATCGGAAAAATAGCGACGAGCGCCCCCGCCATCATCGGACCGTAATCGGTCTGATAGTTGTACGAGAAAGCCTGCAGCCCCATCTGAATCGTCGCTTTGGCGGGATCGTTAAGAACGATCATCGGCCATAAGAAACTGTTCCAGCCCGCTTGGAAGGTGAAGATGCCTAGCGTAGCCAAGGCGGGTTTCGTCAGCGGCAAATAGATGCGCCAAAATATCCTGAACTCGCCAGCCCCTTCAATGCGCGCCATTTCCATCATGTCGCTTGGCAGCGTAAGGAAAAACTGCCTCATGAAGAACACTGCAAACGAACCGGACGCACCCGGCAAAATAATGCCCCAGAACGAATTCAGCAGCCCGTTGCCTCCGGCTCCGAACAAGTCGTTGCCGCCGAACAACGGCAGATGCTTCAGCACGTAGACGCTCGGTATCATCGTAACGATGCCCGGAATCATCATGGCGGCCAGCAGCACGCGGAACAAAGGCTGACTCAGCTTGAACTTCAGCTTCGCGAACGCGAAGCCCGCCAGCGACCCGAAGAACAAATTCATAAGCACGCCCGATGCGGCAAGAATGAGCGAGTTCGAGAAGAACAACCCGAAGGGTACAGTCGTGAACGCTTTGACATAATGCTCGAACGTAATGTCCGTCGGGAACCACTTGATCGGCATCGAGAATATATCCGAATCCGGCTTGATCGACGTCAGGACGCTCCAATAGAATGGCAGGAACATGACGACCGCAATACCGATACAAAGGATGTAATAAGCGAGCTTGCGGGCCACTCGCAGGGTTGCCGTACTTCCGATGGTATCCATCGCTTCTCCTCCTTATACGACAGACTCTTCTGCCTTGCTGATTTTCATATTAATAAGCGAGAAAATAAGGATAGCCATGGCAAGCACGAATGCCTGCGCCGAAGCGTAACCCATCTGAAGCTGATTGAATCCTTGCTGATAAATCAGATAGACAGGCGTCTTCGTGACGTTCGCGGGACCGCCCTGCGTCAACACGAATGCTTGATCGAACAACTGCAGCGCTCCGATGATGGACATCGTGCTGACGAGGAAAGTCGTCGGTCTCAGCTGCGGCCATGTAATGTAACGGAAGCTATCCCATTTCGTAGCTCCGTCCAGTTTGGCCGATTCGTATAAGTATTCCGGCACGCCTTGCAGCCCTGCCAAATAAATAATCATGTTCGAGCCGACGGATTGCCATAACGTCAGCATAATGATCGACATCATCGCCGTTTCGGTCTGCGCTACCCATGCAGGACCGGTTATGCCGATAGAAGACAGCAGCCCGTTGACGAGCCCGTATTCGGGATGAAGCAGCCAGATCCATACGGTAGCCGCAGCCACCGCGGATGTTAAGGTCGGCAAATAATTAAGCGTCCGGAACAGCTTGACGCCCCGCCAAGCGCGATTCATCAGCATCGCAAGCGACAACGAGATTATAATGTTCAGCGGGACRAATATGACGGAGTAAATAAGCACGTTTTTGAAAGTCGTCCATAACAGAGTGTCATCGATCAGCCGTTTGTAGTTGTCGAGGCCTACCCAATCTTTTTTGCTAATAACGTCATAATTCGTAAAGCTAAGATAAAGCGCCATGAAGACGGGAATGACCGTGAATACGATGAACAGCAGCATCGTTGGCGTAATGAATAGATAAGCCGTTCGCGCTTGATGCCGTTCAAGCTTTTTCATGGAAGCCATGGGGAATACCTCCTTCTTAGCGGAACGAAGAAAGGGAGGACCTCCTCCCCCTCTTCTTCCACGCCGATTATTTCACTTCGTTATCCTTGAGCAGCTTATCGCCTTGCGACTGCGCTTTGGACAGCGTATCCTCGATACTTTGCTTATTTTGTTGAAGCAGCTGCAGGTTCGGCGTCAATGCATCGCCCTCCATGACGGAGTATCCTGGATGCTGCGGACGAATCTTCGCGAACTCCAGCGTTTCTAAGATTGGCTTCCAGAACGGATCGTCCTGGAAGAACGGATCTTCAAGCGCCGGCTTGAAGCCCGGGATGTTGTAGCTTGTTTTTGCCCATAGCAGCGCATTCTCTTTGTTCGCCGTCCACCACTTGATGAACTCCCAAGCTTCCGCTTGATGCTTGGAGCCCTCCGGAATAACGAGGCCGAAGCCGCCCATGACGCTTGCCTTGTCGCCATTCGGTCCCGCAGGAGGCGGCACGATGCCGAAGTCGAGATCTTTGCCGTATTTCTTGTAGGTGCTCAGCATCCATGGTCCTGTATACTGCATCGCCAGCTTCCCTGTTACGAAAGCGTCCGTGCCTTCGCCAAGCCCTTGCTCGAAGCCGACTTTATACACTTTATCCTTGTTCAGCAAGCGATCCCACAGCTCTAGTACCTGCTTCCCTTGCTCATTGTTGAAGTTCGTCTTGCCGTCCTCCGTGAGCATTTGGCCGCCCGCTTGCTGCAGATACATGTTGAACAGACCGTTATCCCCTAGGGAGAAGCCCGATACTTCAAGCTTGTTGCCGTTCCACTTGGTCAGCTTAGCCGCAGCAGCTTCAAGCTCTGCCCATGTTGTGGGAGGCTCAACGCCCGCTTCCGCTAGAAGCTTCTTATTATAAAATAAAGCGCGAGCATCAACCGTTAGAGGCAAACCGTATAATTTATCTCCATATGAGAGCTCTTTGAGTGATTCTTCGTAAAACTCGCCGCGAGCCAGACCGTCCTTCTCCATGAATTCGTCGATCGGATGCAGGACGTTCTTCGGTGCGTACAGCGATGTGCGCCATCTATCCCAGAACAGAATGTCYGGCGAGCCGCCGGAAGTCGCTGCCGTTAGAAATTTCGTGATCATATCCTGCTGCAGCACGTACTTGACCTTGATCTTGTCTTGCGATTTGTTGAACGCGTCAACCATCGTCTCGAACTGGATCTGTCCTTCGCCGCCCCAGTCGCCCCAGAACGTTAACTCCACCGCGCCTTTGCTCCCGCTGTCTCCTGCCGGCTTCTCTGTCTCATTGCCGCTTCCCGAATTGTTCGAACCTGCGTTATTGCCGCTGCAGCCGGCAAGCACGGCCGTCGTTGCCAAAGCGATCGTCCCCATCTTGAACCACTTCTTCATTAGAACTAGCCTCCCTTGAATCTCTAATGGTTTTCGTTCTCTCATTTATTTATGTTATAAGAGGATTGCTCCCCGTCTAACCGTCGTTACTTGCGTACACGAATCCCGCATACGTCAAGCACAAGCTCGCAAAACATCATGTTTGCCCACGAGAACCAAGGCCGGGTATAGGCAGCCGGGTCATCGGCGTGAAAGCCTTCATGCATAAAGCCCGTTCCAGCATCGGTATGCGCCATAAGATCGAGCAGTCTTTCCTTCTCCGCTTGCTCCTTAGCCGTTAATCCCTGCATCGCCAGCGCAATCGGCCATATGTACCTCTCCGGCGTATGCGGACTTCCGATGCCTGACGCGGCCGTTCCCTCATAGTAGTAAGGGTTATTCGCGCTTAGGACAAACCTGCGCGTATTTTCATAGATCGGATCGTCCGCCGAGGCATAACCGATGTATGGAATAGAGAGCAAGCTTGGAACATTGGCGTCATCCATCAAGTTGTATTGACCGAGGCCGTCCGTTTCGTAAGCGTAAATCGTACCGAACGACGGGTGTTCCACCTTTGCGTATTGTTCAATCCCTTGATGGATCTCGTCGGCAAGCTTCTCGGCGCGTTCCGCCAACTCATTGTCATTCATCACATGCCGCGCGATCTCTGCCAACTGGCGAAGAGAAACAACAGCGAACATGTTGGATGGAATCAAATAGCCGAATTGACAAGCATCGTCGCTTGGACGAAATCCCGACCAGGTCATTCCCGTTAGAGCAACCGGCGTCCCTCTGCCCTCACGCGGAAGCGTATCGGAGGCGGGACATCCGAATCGTTCAAACGAATAATTGGAAGCGTTCTCATGATTCTGTTCAAGCGTCCACAGCTTTAGGATTTCCTCTGCCCCATTCCGGAAAGACTGTCCGAATTGGGAGGTTCGGTCCGTGTTTTTCCATAACAGGTAACTCAATTGAATCGGATAACATAAGGAATCGATCTCGTATTTCCGCTCCCATATCCAAGGGGTCATCTTCGTCTTATCCCCATGATGTCCCTTGCCGCTTGCCTCTTCATTGAAAGCATTCGCATACGGATCGTGAATTACGTACCGGAATTGCCTTTCTACCAAACCTTCGATCATATCGGCAATCTCTTTCTCCCCAGCGGCAGCGAGCAAGAACGGCCGCACTTGAGCAGCTGAATCACGCAGCCACATAGCTGGAATATCACCTGTTATAACGAATGTGGTGCCGTCCTCCTCGCGTCTGATGGTTGTATCCCACGTATTGGATAAGCATTGCTCGAACATGGCCGCAATCCGTTCGCGATGCGGCAGCTTCTCCCTTACGGTTGCAATTAAAGCCTTCACCGATTCGGGCAACCGCTTCTCGGTCGTCATCTCCATCTTGCTCCTCCGTTCTGCACTGTATAATAAACCGCTTTCATGTAGCTAGTATATTAGTATGTTAATGGTATGTCAATAACTGATTTTTTATCGTGAATTAGTATGCTAATATATTAATGCGATTAAAAAGAAAACCCCCACCGCGATGCGATGAGGGTATAACAATCAAGCTCTGTCTATATCCGGTTAGGCGCCTCGCCTGTCGATTGCCCAATAACAAGCTTGGCGTCCAAGGTGACTTTGTTATTGGTGACCGCTTGCCCCTCCTTAATCCTAAGGACATGCTCAATCGCCAGCCTCCCCATCTCCTCTTCGTTCTGCCGCATATGTGTGAACGCATAGGTTCCCCCGAGATCGGTAGGCGGACTGTCGAAGCAAATAACGGAAATATGTTGCGGAATGCGCATACCTAACCGCTCGATTGCCGCTCTGGCCAGCAGCGCAATATTGTACTCAATAGCGAATACAGCCGTAATGGATGGATTGTTCCGCAGATGCTCCATTAACCTTAGCACGTCACGCTCTACATTATCGTCATCGCGGAAGGAATCGGGCAGCGTAGAGAACAAATCGGCTACCCACAGCTCCTTGTCCACCATAATGCCCTGCTCCGCATGCGCCTGAATGAAGCCCTCGATTCGGTCCTCAACGGCCGACGTGTCGGTTGGCGGAGGACAGAGGAAAGCGATATGCCGATGGCCGAGACCGAATAAATACTCGGTCGCCACGCGGGCTGCCGTCACGTTGTCCGTGCTGATAGAAGCAGCGGCAACCCCTTTCAGATGGCGATCGACGAGCACAAGCGGAAACTTGGCAATAACCAGCTTCAGAATCTCCGCGTTGAAATATTCGCCCTGTGCCGGGAACACGATTAGTCCGTCTACGCCCATCTTAAGCAGCTTCTGTATCGATTCTTCTTCATTGTCGGGAATGCCGAACGAACGACGCAGCACCAGGAAACAGTCATTATCCCTGGACGCCTGTTCCATGCCGTAGATCAAGCCCGTTCCATAGCTGTTGCCAAAGTCGGTAATGACAAGCCCGATCGTCGTGCAATCGTCCCTATTCGCGGTACTGCCCGCATTTCTCGGCAGTTGGCTTGCAGAAGGTTCGGAATCTGCAGCCCCCGTCTCTCCAGATGGATCCAGCACGAACGAGCCTCGGCCGGGTATTCTGACGATAAGCTTCTCGCCAGCCAGCATCTCAAGCGCCTTCTTGCTCGTAATACGGCTGACGCTGTACTCATCGGCCAGTTCCTTCTCCGACGGTATTCGTTCGCCAGCCCCATATTCCTTGCTTAATATTTGGTTTTTCACCGTTTCAAAAATTTTCTCGTACATCGGCTTCGATGAAGTGTCGTTCGCCATTCCTATACCTCCAAACTCCCTGTCCTGCTCTCGTTTTTCCTTATATATTAGTTTTATCACATAATGATATATCATGCTATATTATTTTTAGATTTGACGGTTATGCCGATAAATCTAATGGAGATGAATGGAGAATCTTCTCCATTATTCGTGTTTTTCCGCTATAATGTGAGAGAAGCAACTACCTCAGGAAAGAGGGAGACTACTACTATGACTTTAGATGTTCTCGTACGTAACAACGTGAAAGTATTAGGAGAAGGAAGCCGAACCATCGTGTTTGCCCACGGCTTTGGCTGCGACCAACACATGTGGCGCTATATCGTCCCTGCCTTCGAACAGAATTATCGCGTCGTCCTATTCGATTATGTAGGCTCGGGCAAATCCCAAATTAACGATTATGATTCGACCAAATATAACGATTTGCAAGGCTATGCCCAAGATGTACTGGACATTATGGACAGGCTCGAGCTGCGAGATACGATCTTTGTCGGCCATTCCGTAAGCGGCATGATCGGCATGTTAGCTTCCATCCGGAATCCCGAATATTTCGAGCAAATCGTCATGCTTGGACCTTCTCCTCGCTATGTCAACGACCTGCCCGATTATTATGGAGGCTTCGAACGCAGCGATATTGACGAATTGCTGAGCATGATGCAGCTGAACTTCATCGGTTGGGCCAGCTACTTGGCACCCATCGTGATGCAGAATCCGGAACGGCGCGAGCTTTCCGAAGAGCTGGAGCAGAGCTTCTGCTCGAGAGACCCTCATATTGCCCGGCAGTTCGCGGAAGTAACCTTCCTCTCCGATTGCCGTACCCAGCTTGAGCTCGCTTCGATTCCGTCACTTATTCTCCAGTGCGCGGACGACAGCATCTCACCGGTTGAAGTAGGTCAATACTTGCACGCGCATCTCAAGCACAGCACGCTTCGGCTAATGACTGCCAAGGGCCATTATCCTCAACTAAGTCATCCTGAGGAAACGATTCAGTTCATTAAGCAGTATTTGGCCAGTGCGTAGCGGAAATACGTGGAGGAACGTTAACATGGATATTCAATTAGAAACAGCCCCTTGCGGCTATTTCTCGATCTTGGACACGGGAATCGTTCAATCCGTTAATCAAACGCTGCTCAATATGCTCCTGCTGAAGCGTGACGAGCTGCTCGGCCGTCATATTGAAACAACGATGTCCGTCACGAACAAGCTTTTTTTTCACACTTACTTCTATCCATACATTCAGATCAATGGACATGTGAATGAGATGTACTTGTCATTCCGAACAAGCGACAACCAGGAAGTACCCGTGCTGCTAAACGGCGTTCGCCAAGAACGTGGCGGACAGACCGTCATCGATTGCGTTGTCGTTATGATGCGTAAGCGGATTGAGCATGAGAAGGACGTTCTGCAGACGAAGGAAAGGCTGGAACACCTGTACCAGGCGACCAACGAGGCGAACAAGCAGCTCGAACGGCTGCATGAAGAGTATGAGACCAAGCAGCAGGAATTAATGCGGATCAACCATGAGCTCGAGGTTAAGGCGTCGACTGATCCGCTGACCGGGCTGCGGAACCGCCGATACTTCCAAGAGAGCCTGCAGAAGCTCATTGCTGAATATCAAGAGACACGGCAGCCGTTATCGCTGCTCATTATCGACATTGATCATTTTAAACATATTAACGATACATACGGCCACCCGGTTGGCGACTTGGTGCTGTCGGGTTTGGCTCGCCTGTTGCAGCGCTTGTCGCGCGAAGGGGATGTTCTGGCCCGTTTCGGCGGCGAGGAATTCGTAGCCCTATTGCCGGGCGTGGAGCAAGACGAAGCGATAGTTATCGCGGACAATATTTGCCGTACGGTAGCTAAGACCCCTTTGGACAATTACCAGATCACCATTAGCATCGGCATATCGACCGTAACGGATACAGATACCGAGCAAACGTTGCTTCATCAAGCCGACTTGGCTCTCTATCAGTCCAAAGCCGGCGGAAGAAACCGCGTGACGCATGCCGCACATTCGGCAGAGAGCTAGCCACGTATGACTCGATCTCTTAGAGCCCCGCTATCTTATCCGCTCCATAAGAGCCTATACGCACTTACAAACGTGATCACATACCCAGCCTTTCTCTGTAAGAGCATATATGCTCTTACAGAGGAGCGTTAACAGGCTCGAACCACCATACCTGCTTCATAAGAGCCTATATGCACTTACAGACGCAATCACATACCAGCTTTCCCCTGTAAGAGCATATATGCTCTGATACAGGCGCAGGCAGACTCTAACTCCCGTACAGCGCTTCAATTTAGCGAATAATAACCTGTTCCCGCCCCGGGCCGATGGACACCGTCGTAACCTTAACCCTGATGTTCTCCTCGATAAATAGAACGTACGCTTTAGCCGCTTCCGGCAGCTCGTCGAAACTCCGTACGCCCGATAGATCACTTCGCCAGCCTGCCAAATGCTGCAGGATTGGCTTCGCTCCTTGCAGCTTGCCCGTAGACGGAAACTTGTCTGTAACTGTACCGTCCTTCAACTCGTATGCCGTACATACAGGAATCGTGTCGAGGTAGCCAAGCACATCGAGATTAGTAAGTGCCGCCTCTGTAGCCCCTTGTATCATACAGCCGTACCTTGTAGCAACGACATCGAACCATCCCATGCGCCTCGGACGTCCTGTTGTTACGCCATATTCGCCAGCGTCGCCGCCGCGGCGTCTGAGCTCGTCCGCTTCCTCTCCCTCAATCTCGGATATGAAAGGACCTGCCCCGGCACAGCTGGAATATGCCTTAACAACGGCGATCACATCCGTTACGGCTCGTACAGGTATGCCGCTGCCAACCGGACCGTAGCCCGCAATCGTCGAAGAGGAGGTTGAATACGGATAAATGCCGTGATCGGGATCACGAAGCGCGCCGAGCTGCCCCTCCAGCAGGATATGCTCCCCATTCCTGCAAGCCTCCTGCAGCATGTCAGTCGTATCGCAGACGAAGGGCCGAATCCATTCCGCCTCCTGCTGCAAGCCGTCCAGCAAAGCTTCTTCTTCAATGGGCTCAACTCCATATAAATGCTGGAGCAGTACATTTTTCGCAGCTAAGGATTGCTCAAGCTTCTCCCGTAATCTAACCGGCTCGAATAGGTCAGCAACTTGGATACCCAGCTTCGCGAACTTATCCGCGTAGAAAGGCGCTATACCTCGCTTCGTCGAGCCGAATCCTCGTCGCCCTAGCCGCTCCTCCTCCAGCTCGTCGAACAGCCGGTGAACGGAAAGCACGACCTGCGCCCGCTCCGATACATGCAGGCTTGGCTTCGGCACGCCTCGCCCGATAAGCGCCTCGTACTCTTCCCTCAGCTTGCCAATATCCAGCGCAACTCCCGGTCCTAGCACGTTATGGACTCCAGGGTAGAACACCCCGGAAGGCAGCATATGCAGAGCAAACTTTCCGTAGTGGTTAATAATCGTATGCCCCGCGTTGCTGCCTCCCTGATAGCGAACGACATACCCGGATTGCGCCGCCAGCATATCCGTGATTTTTCCTTTCCCTTCGTCTCCCCAGTTAGCTCCTACGATTGCCGTTACCGCCATGGAATCCGCCTCCGCCGCGTCAACGACGCGCTTGTATTTGGTTACATCCCCCATTATAATTACGCTTATTACATAAATAAAATTAATATTAGTAATATATGATATAAGGTGAGGTAATGACATGGACGTTAATTTGGAATGGTATCGCGTATTCTACCGGGTCGCTAAGACTGGCAGCTTAACTGCGGCAGCGGAAAAACTTTATATTACGCAACCGGCGGTGAGCCATACCATTAAACAATTAGAGGAGCGAATGGGAGGGGCTCTATTCTTCCGTACGTCCAAAGGCATAAGGCTAACAACTGAAGGCGATGTTCTGCTTCGGTATATCGAACAAGCTTTCCTGAATATCGAGAGCGGTGAACGCGCCATTGCGGAGATGAATCAGCTTCATAGCGGAGAAATTCATATCGGAGCGAGCGATACGCTGTGCAACTATTATTTGTTGCCGTATCTGGAGCAATTCCATGAGAGACATCCCCATATCCGCATTCATATCACGAATCGGACGACGCCTGAGACGCTGTCGCTGCTTAGACAAGGGAAAATCGACTTCGGCATTGTCGGCTCGCCCGCTCCGGATAAGCAAATCCATTTTCGCAGAACCGCAACGATTCACGATTGTCTTGTCGCCGGCAAAGGCTACGAACATTTGGCCGGCACGCCTCCCGGCTTAGATAACATAGGCCAGTATCCATTGCTGATGCTTGAACCGGGCTCAAGCACACGGACCTATATCGATGAGTTTGCCGTAGCGAATGGCATAAGGCTCAGCCCCGAGATTGAGCTCGGCAGCATCGATCTGCTTGTTCAGTTCGCCCTTCGCGGCTTCGGACTTGCATTCGTTATTCGCGAATTCATTCAAGAACGGTTAAAGCGCGGCGAGCTCTTCGAGCTGCCGCTCCTTCCGCCGCTGCCTGAGCGAAGCATTGGCGTCGCTTCACTCCATGGCGTGCCGCTATCGTCTGCTTCGAAAGCGTTCCTTGCTTTATTACCCAGCTATGATGATGCCTAACTGAACAGCTTGTAATACATAACGGTTGCATCCAGACCACCGCTCGCCGATCTCGCGTAATGCGGGATGATTCCGGCCTGTACGTAATTAAGCGAACGATAGAGCAAGTTCGTCAGATCACCCTCCCTCGTATCGAGAACGAGCAGCGATCTCTCTTCCTGTATGGCGCGCTGCTCTGCTGTCTGCATCAGCTTACGGCCAATCCCCTTGCGCCTATAATCGGGATCTGTCATCAGCTTCGCGATTTCGGCGCGATGGAGTCCGTTCGGCTTCGTACATAGATGGAGCTGTACCGTACCGACGATTCGTTGGTCGTGCTTGGCAATGAAGAGCCTTACGTCCGGCCGGAGTACGTTTCTCCAATAGTCTACCGCCTCCTTATCGGCAAGCGGCGGTAAGAAGCCCAGCGACGCTCCATCCTCTACGACTGCTTTAAGCAGGATAGACAGCTCCTCCAGAATGTCCTCGATTTGCATGACCTGTTCAAATGTAACTTCCATATGCAATCCCCTCTCTTCGAAACGTATAGAAAGATCATAAATCCGTGATTATAATTTGTATAACGAATCTTTCTTATTACAATAATCGATATTTTGAATAATAGAGGTGTGCAAGATGGACATGTCACAGTTGGAAGCTTTTCTGGCGGTTAGCCAAACGCTTAATTTCACCAAAGCCTCGGAGCACTTGCATATTTCTCAATCCGCCGTTACGGCCCGGATCAAAGCGCTGGAGAGCGCTGTCGGGAAACCGTTGTTTCTTCGAGACAACCGCAATGTAAGCCTGACGCAAGCCGGCGTTATGCAAGTTATCTGACTGATAAAGCGAACGATGCCAGTGTAAAATCAGCACTAGAGCTGCTCGGCGTACACGGGGCAAACAGTGTTATCTAGCAAAAGCATAGTAGACGGCCTATCCAAATATTAGTATAATTTATGAAATGTTTAACTGAACGGGAGGGATAGCTTTGATACTTACACTACAGACGGATCGTTTGCTGCTGCGGCCCTTCGAAGGAGCCGACGCCAAGCAAGTACAGCTGCTGGCAGGCGACAAAGATGTAGCCAGCACAACGCTGGCCATCCC
This sequence comes from Paenibacillus sp. 2TAB19, assembly GCF_052115185.1. Lineage (NCBI taxonomy): Bacteria > Bacillati > Bacillota > Bacilli > Caryophanales > Paenibacillaceae > Paenibacillus > Paenibacillus sp. 2TAB19. Next base: position 22,686 of record NZ_JBFRGE010000035.1, read on the forward strand.
TCACCCCTACCCGGATGGAGCCGCGGAGCAATGGATTGAAGCTTCTCGGCAAGCGTCCGTTCAGGGAGACCGTCATGTCTTCGCCATTGTTCGTCAAGAAGATTATGTCCTGCTCGGCAATATGACCCTTGGCATCACTAAGCATCATAATCGAGCGGAGCTTGCCTACTGGATGGGTAAGCCGTACTGGGGACTAGGTTATGCGACGGAGGCGGCACGCAGAGTTGTGCAATTCGGCTTCGAAGAGCTGGCGTTGAACCGTATCCACGCCGCTGCCATGACGAGAAATCCCGCATCCTATAATGTAATGATAAAGGCCGGCATGAAGTATGAAGGCACTTTCCCGCAGCATATTAAGAAATGGGAGCAATATGAGGATCTCGTCTTTTATGGCCTGAATAGGTCGGACTGGAGCCTGCTCCGTCTCAACGCCGACCTTTAATGAACAAAAGAACCGCAAGCCTCTTCACGGAGAGCTGCGGTTCTTTTGATATAACACTTGAATCCATTATAGGTTAAGCTCGACGATTGACTGGGCTCGAACCGGGTAATCGGTTATGATTCCGTCGATTTGGAATTTGAGCACTTCCTTCATATTGCTCCTGCTGTTCACCGTCCAAATCCATAGCTCGCGCCCCGCGCCATGCACCCGCTCGACGAGCTGCTCCGTCAGCATGACTTTCTCGATCGTATAGAAATCAACGTCCAGCGCCGACAAGTCGCCTAACGCAAAATATAAGATTTGCCCGATCTTAATACCGGGTGCAATCGCTCGAATTTGCTGCAAGGTATGGCTGTCGAACGATTGAATATAGACGTCCTCTTCCATGCCAAAATATTTCACGAGACCTACAACGCTTCTCACCAGCTCCTCGCTCGGACCGTAAGGCTTCAGATCCAGCAGCAGCTTAATCCGTCCCTGCCCCTCGGCGAGCGCTTCGCTAAGCGTCGGAATGTGAATAACGTCCCCGTTCTCATCTCTGCCGATCGCAATTTCGCTCAGCTCCACATAGGTAAGATCGGATACGCGTCTCTCCACGCCAGATACTCGCTTCAAATTATAATCATGATTCAGAACCGGTACGCCATCCTTCGTCAGCTGCACGTCGATCTCTACCGATTGGATGCCTTTATCAATCGCCGATGTAATCGATGGAATTGAGTTTTCCGGCGCATCCTCCGTATCCCCTCTATGGGCGGAGATCAGTACGCTCCACTTGGCATAGACGAGATTGTCATTTGCCTTGAAGCCCAGAAATAAAGCCACACACAAGTAAACAGCAGCGGCGACCAAGTAAATCAGCCTTGTCTTGCTTCGCCCCTTCTCCCGCATATACGAAGATATTTGTTCTTCCAACCTTCCCAGCCGACTCCGATATACGCGAACTTTATCCAACGGCATTACGCCCTTAGAACGCCCGAAGGAATAGAACAGCCGAGTCAGAAAGATCATATTAATCGGCAAGAGCAGCAGCGTCAGCATATATGTAAGAATGGTCGAAACCGTAAGCGAATAATGGGCGGTGAACACTTTTAGCACATTAATATCAAGCCAGGAAGGCAACAGCGATAGCGAGCGGATCGACACAAAACCCAAGCCGAAAATAGCCGCATTCAGCAAAAATAACGAGAAGAAAAGCTGCAGCCTTCTCCCCCGCGTCAGCACGAGACTGCTTCGAATCGCCTCCGTAATGGTCTTGCCCTCCAGCATCATGAAATGCAGTACGAATATCCATCGCAGCACCGTGTACAAGGCAGCCAGGAGCACTAGAATATAAACAAAGGTCATTATGAATGAGGCCGATAATACTTTGCTGCGTAGAAAAATCGGCACGTTGAACAGCGCATAGAACGACGCCGACAGCGGCGAGTCGATGAACGGAATCAGAACAAGCAGGAAGACGAACAGCTGCACGATACCGAAACCGAACAGGCGCGGCGTCTGGCGAAGCGTCGTCAGAAAGGCATCCATAATCGCCACTTCTCTGCCGAAGTACCTCTGCTGCACCATAATGATAAGCACGCATAGTTCAATGAATAAGGCGAAGGACGCGACGAGTCCAATCAGAATCAGTCCAAGAACACCTTCATAGCTGACTCCCAGCCGATACACCTCGCCATTGAGCAGCGAGCCTGAGCCGACGACCGTCAATATCCGGTTGAAAATAAACGTAATAACGGGAATGATGACCGAACTCGTCAGCAGCATATATAAATACTCGAAAAGAAGCAATTTCGGGTACGAGGCGCGAAAATCACGAATACTTTTGCCTAGTAGCCTCATCATGGCCATTCATCCTATCTATGCACATAATAATCGGCGCGTCAGCGCCAGCTATTTCAATTATAGCTGTAGAATGACCATTTTACACGATGAACCTGCTTTGATGCCAATGAACCGCGTTAATTCCGCTCAACCCAATGTTTAAGCACCCACTCCTTGATTTGAAACGCGACGATCGGCGTAGGTGTATCTGTGGTATCGACTATAGGCTGCAAAGATAACATCGCTTCTTCAAACATCCTGCTGGCGAAATCGTTTGCGGCTGTAATGCCTTCTTCCGTCCACACGTTGCGAGCTGTTAATCGTTTCGTCCGTTCTGCATTGCTGCAATGCAGAAGCAAATAATGCACGGAATCGAATCTATGGAAATAATCGCACAGCTCAAGGTTATACGCTTGGGGGATGACGCCGAATAAGACAGTACAGTGTCCACTTAAACTATTAAAATAAGCTATTCTAATCCAGTTGTTGCAAGCGGCTTGATAGTCGCCCTTCACCACGATGGAATCCATATCATACACATTGAATCCGGCTCCCATCATACTTCTAAGTACCGGTACGGTCGTTGTTTTTCCAGATCCGCTTAATCCCGTAACAATAAACAATGAATGCGTCATTATTATTCCCCTCTGCTCTTTCGCTCATCTCCTGACGAAACGGAGTCCTTATGATATGACATGCTATGCGACACGAAAGGACAAAGTATGGGCTAATAAGAGAACCGCTTAGAAAAAAGAAAAACCGCAAATCCCACGATCGGGGACTTGCGGCGCCTATATGGTAAATAATCAATAACAAATAATTATAATAAAAATATCCGTAGCCTAATTCTTTTACATATATTAATATATTAACATTATAATTTCTTATTACGCGGCATTCGAGGGGGTTCATATGCTTCAAGCTTATTGGTACATAACGAAGATGAGGCTTCTTACCAATCTGACTTATCGTTTTGAAGTATTCACCGCTGTAGCCACCAACCTCATTCTCACGCTGGCATCCGTTTTCCTATGGCAGACCGCCTACAAAGGCGGCACCGGAGCCGTCGAAACGCTCAGCTTGCAGGATGTAACGACTTACACCATTCTAGCGATTACACTCTCGACCATCTTCGTTTGCGACGTACAGAACACGATTTATTACAAAATAAGAGAAGGACAGATCGTCACCGACTTTTATCGCCCCATTCCGCTTCTAGCTTGCTACCTCGCCGACGACATCGGCGATATGCTCAGTTCATTCATGAACAAAGCGCTTCCGCTCATCGTATTTGCTTCCATCTTCTTCGGGATCCCTTGGCCCGCTTCCTTCCAAAGCTTCCTCCTCTTTCTCCCGAGCTGTCTGCTAAGCTATGCCATTCTGTGGCTGCTCAGCGCGCTCGTCGGACTGATCGCGTTCTGGGTCATGGAGCTCGGCAATATGGGGATGGTCAAAGACAGCATCGTTCGCGTATTATCCGGCAGCATCATACCGCTATGGTTTTTTCCCGACAGCGTCCAGACCATCTCGAAGTTTTTGCCCTTTCAATACACGTACCAGACACCGCTCGGCATTTATATCGGCAATACGAACGCAGGCGATGCTTTAGTCGCTATGACCGTCCAAGGCGTGTGGGTCGTTATCCTCTATCTCTTCCTTGCTGCCGGATGGGCGCGCACGAAGAAAAAAACATTAATCCAAGGAGGATGATGACCCGATATGGTCTCCTCGATTAAGCACTATGTATCCGTCGCTTCCTGCTTCGCTCGCCTGGCCGTTCAGCGGCAGCTGGAGTACCCGCTTTTCTTGTTCAGCTGGCTGCTTATGATCCCTATTCAATATTTCTCCGGCATTTGGATGCTGAAGATTATCGTCGACCGGTTTCAACCGCTGAACGGATGGGATTTTCCCCAGCTTACGTTCCTGTATGGACTCGGACTGATTAGCCACGGCATCTTCGTCGTCTTCTTCATCAATACATGGAGTATCGACCAAATGGTCATTAACGGCGGCTTCGATCGTCTGCTGCTGCGGCCAATGAACGTGTTCTTCCAGCTCATAGCAAGCTATGTGAACTTTATCGGACTCATTGATTGCATTCCTGGCGTTATTATATTCATCTATGGCTGTGAAATAGCCGGTTTCGAATGGTCGCTGGTCAACGTCGGCAAGCTCATTCTTGTGCTGATCGGCGGTATTCTGATTCGGGCCGCCCTGTTCACCAGCTTGGGCGCGATTGCTTTCTGGACGAAGCGGAACGGCTCCATGGTAGGCTTTGCCCTTACCATGCTGGAGCGCGCAACAATGTACCCGCTCAGCATGTACCCTTATTTTCTGCAAGCGCTATTTACTTTCGTCATTCCGATCGGGTTCATCAGCTTCTACCCCGCTGCCGAGTTTCTCGGCACGGATAACGGCGGTCTTGAACTACCGCTTAGCTTTGCGCTTTGGACGCCTGCGGTCGGATTGGCATGCTTCTTGCTCGCGAGCGTTATTTTTAGATACGGCATGAAAAACTACGAGAGCGCAGGCTCATAGGGGGACATTACGAGAATGGAAGCCGTTATTGAAGTGAAGAACCTCGTAAAAGAATATATTATCGTGAAAAAAGAAAGCGGACTTCGCGGCTCGCTCAAAAGCTTGCTGTTTCCTAAAAAAACGAAATTTAACGGCGTAAACGGTATTAGCTTCTCTATCGCTCCCGGCGAAATTGTCGGCTATATCGGCCCGAACGGCGCCGGCAAAAGTACGACCATCAAAATGCTTACCGGTATTCTCCACCCGACTGCCGGCACGATTAAAGTATGCGGCATTTCTCCGCAAGCGGACCGCAAATCCGTCGTTCGCAAGCTTGGCGTCGTGTTCGGACAGCACACGCAGCTTTACTGGGACTTGCGGCTTGGCGAATCTTTCGAGCTGTTACGGAGAATCTATCAAATCGATCAAGCCGCCTATGAGGAAAATCTCGCCGTGCTGACCGATGTTCTTAAGCTGCAGGACTTCATCAATACGCCCGTTCGCCAGCTTTCGCTTGGCCAGCGCATGCGCGGCGATATCGCGGCGGCGATGCTGCATTCTCCATCCGTGCTGTTTTTGGATGAACCGACAATCGGGCTTGATGCCGATGCCAAGCACGCGATCCGCAATTTCATTAAGGAGATTAATCGTACACGGAATGTAACGGTTATTCTGACGACGCATGACCTCGACGACGTCGAGCAGCTATGCAGCCGAATCATTGTCGTGAATAATGGGAAGATCGTCGAGGACGGGCCCATCGACTCGATCATCCATAAGCTGACGCCTCACCGCATGCTCGTCGTAGAGCTTCAAGAACCGTGTGACGATCTGTCCACCCCTAACGCCACCGTAATCAAACAAGAGGGACTCAAAATTTGGTATCAATTCGAGAAGGAAACCGTATCCGCTTCCGAACTGATCGCCGCGCTGTCGCAGAAGCTTCCGATTCAAGATATAAGCGTGAAGGAGCCCAACGTCGAAGACGCGATCCGTGAAGTATATAAGACGACGGCGACGGTGTAACGATTGAAAAGAAGGAGGTGTCCTCAAGCCAATGGCTTTTGAGACACCTCCTTCATCTATTAGTACTTCTTGCTATAATCGACCAGATTGCGCAAGCTTCCGGACTCACCGCATAAATAGATCTTCAGATTGTCCACGAACAGCTTCACTAGCCGCTCCGTGTTGCGCACGGTCATTCCGCCGGCATTATGCGGTGTTATAATGACGTTCGGCATCGACCACAGCGGATGGTCCGCAGGCAGCGGCTCTTGTTCGAACACATCGAGGCCGGCACCCGCAATTACGCCCTTGTTCAGCGCTTCAATCAAATCTTCCGTACGTACCGTCCCACCTCGTCCAACATTAATAAAGTATGCGCCGCGCTTCATAACGGCGAAACGCTCCGCATTGAATATATGCTCCGTCTCGTTCGTAAGAGGTAAAATATTAACGACATAATCGGCTTCCCTCAGCGCATCATCGAGTCTTGCCGTCTCGTAGACGACGTCGGCCTCCGCCATCGTGCCTCCCGATCGGCGTACGGCAATCACGCGCATATCGAACGCCCGCGCTATACGGGCAACCTCTCGGCCGATTTCCCCTGCGCCGACAATCGCCACCGTGCCTCCGTTCACCTCCGCCAGCGTTGCCGGGCTTTCCCATAAGCCCGTATGCTGATTGCGGACGGCCGTTGCAATGCCTCGGGCAAGCCCCAGCATCATGGCGACAGCCGTCTCCGATACCGATCTTGCATGTACGCCGCTGGCATCGGTGAGTAAGATACAGCGCTGCTCCAGCTCCGTCAGTGGCAGACTGTCGATGCCCGAAGACCAGCTCTGCACCCATCTCAGCTTCGTCCCCTCCTGCAAAGCTGCCGTCTTCACCTTCGCATCCCAGCCGAATATAACTTCCGCTTCCTTGTAGTCGTGCTCATCAAAGCTCTTCGACGCTTCCCCGAACTGTATCGATAAACCAGGCGCAGCGCTCCGCACCACCTCCTGCTGCTCCAACGTTAATTCTGGAATACAAAGGATTGATCTCATTTATCATTACCTCCTATGTCAGTGCATTCATTTAAACTAATCCGAACGAGTACTCCCTCTCGACCTTGCAGATTCGAACCGTGTAATGCTCGTACCAAACCTGCTTGCCCTTCTCCTGGGCAACTTGATGGGCTTCATTTCTCTTCCAATTGCCGATTGAATCAAGACTATCCCAATAAGAAACGGTAATTCCGACTCCTGCGGCATCTCTTACGCTCTCGACTCCAATGAAGCCCGGCTGCTTCCCCGCAAGCTCTTCCATCCGGTCAGCCATATGTCCATAGCCCTGATCCCCGTCCGTACGCTTGCTCGTAAAAATGACCGCGTAATATGATCCATCCGGCTTCTGCTCCATAACAGCCTCTCTCCTTCTGTCTTCATGTTCCGTCTAATGATGATTATACCACTTTTAAGGAATTTGTTGACACTAAAGTAACCGTCGGTTATATTATAACCAACGGTTACTTATTCGCATTGAAACGAGGTTTTCCATCATGACGACAAGACAACGGCTTCGCTCCGAGGAGACGAAGCAAGCGATCTTATCCGCTGCAGGCAAGATGTTCTCCGAGCGAGGCTACGACGTTGTAACGATGAGAGAGATCGCCAAGGAGGCTGGCTGCTCTCATACAACGATCTATATTTATTTTAAAGACAAGGAGGTGCTTCTGCACGAGCTCTCCATGAACCCTTTAACCGAACTTAAGGAACGTTTCATATCGATTGYCGCGCAAAGCGAGCTACCGCCTGAAACGAGACTTCAAGAAATTAGCATCGCCTTCATCCGCGTCTGCTTGCTGCATAAATCGATGTACTCGGTTATTTTCATCACGAAAGGAACTCGAGTGGATCAAGAGCCGGAGCTCGCCATCAACAAAATTCGCCTCGAATTATTCAATCAATTCGGGCATACGCTGCAACAATGCTTGCAGTTGCAAATCAACGATGAACGTTTGCTAGCCTATAACCGCATCTTTTTCTATATGCTGCAAGGCATCGTCACCACTTACTCGCAGACCGATGAACCTCTCGACGACATCATGGCGCGCCTTCACTCCACTTTCGAGGAAGCCTTCGACTCTCTGTTAATCGGATTTAAATCCAAATTAGCTATTGGAGGATGATAACAATGAAAGCAACGCAAATTTCGAAGCAAGTGTGGAGTCTAAGAACGTGGGTAATCATCCCGATAACGGTGTGGGTTGTCGTCGAGGAGGATGGAGTCACTTTAATCGACACCGGCATCCCGACAATGGCGAAAGGCATTATGAAATTCATCGAGCAGCTCCAAGCCGGTCCTCTCAAACGGATTCTTCTGACACATGGGCATTCGGACCATGTAGGGTCGCTCAAGGCAATTCTAAGCAAGCATAATGTACCGGTCTTCGCGCATCGCAAAGAAATTCCATTCATCGAGGGCGAGCTCCCCTACTCGGGCAAGAAGCTAATGACGACCTTGCCGAAAGGAGCGACGCAGGCGCTGCAGGAAAACGGGCATGGTCAACTGCAGCCGATCGGCGGCTTAACGCCTTACTTCACGCCCGGACACTCCCCCGGTCATACGGTCTACTTTCATGAGGCGGATCAAGTGCTGCTTGCAGGCGACCTGTTCTCGTCCAAGAACGGAAAGCTGCGCAAGCCCCTCTTTACTCCGGATATGAGCGAAGTGCTGAATAGCAGTACGATCGTAAGCAAGCTGCGCCCTGCCAGATTGGAAGTTTGCCATGGCAGCTCGGTGTTCAAGCCGGCGGAGCAGCTGGATGAATATGTGGCCGGTATCCGCAAGACCCATCCAAGCGTTACAACGAATTAGTTGATCATACGGTAAATAGAATATAAACAGAAGCCCGCGCCATCCAAAGGACAGCGCGGGCTTCTATTCCTTTATTTATTAATGAATTGCAAGTAAGCGAGCATCCGAGTAATCATAACGGCGCTTTGAGCCCGGGTGGCATTCGCTTGCGGAACGAATGTCGTATCGGTAACGCCGCGGATAATGCCTAAGCCTGCCAACTGTCTCGTCGCCTCAGCCGCCCAGCTTGAAATATCGGCGGCATCGCTGAAGGTCGGTATCGCGCTCTCCATCTGCGGCGATCGACCGGTGAAGAACAGCGCGTTGGCGATCATGACCGCCATTTGCTCCCGGGTAATGTTCGCTTCCGGCCGGAATGAGCCATCCTCATAACCGCCTATTAAGCCGGCTTGCTTCGCGGCTCCTACCGCCCCGGCGAACCAATCCGCGGAATCCACATCCGTGAAGGGCTCCCCTGGTCTCGTCTCGGGCAAGCCAAGCGCTCGAACAAGCAGTGCAGCGAACTCCGCCCGGGTAATCGTAGCGTTCGGATCAAACAAACCGTTCGGTCTCCCGTCCACAATCAGCTTGTTTGCGAGCCGCTCGATATCGACTTGAGCCCAGTGTCCTAGCAGATCAGTAAACTTTCGGTCCAACCGAATAATCGTATACATGCCCTCATACGGAGAATGAATGGTTACGGTCCCGTCGCTTGCGAATATCGCTGGCGCAAAATGAAGCTTCTTATCGTCACCCATCCAAACGACTGTCGCTTTGTCAGGGTCGACTGCCGCCGTCAGCTTTATCGTCTTATGAGCGTTAATGCTTTGCCAATCGTCCACGATTCGGCCGTCCGCCTCCAAGGCGAATACAAGCGGGCGATCTAAGAGGGCAGTGGCTCCCCGCGTGTCAACCGCTGATTGTAAAGCATCGTTTGCTGTATTGGAAGCCTCCGTTACGCTCAGGGAAAAGGTAGTTATCGCCGATAGCTGTTCGATCGCGACAAGCGGAATATCCAAACTATTTCCGTTCACGGTCACTTGAACGCGGGCATCGGGCCGTTCTTTCAGCAGTCGCAGCAGCGTCGGCACAGGCAGGTTCACCTGTACGGACGAGCCGATGCCATTGACCGTAATGACCATATTCGTTCGGCCAGATTCGAAAGATTGGGCTAACTGCTCCGGTGTCAGCGAAAGCTTGATAACAGACTGCTTGTCGGATGTTATTTCGGTCGTCACGCTTACTTCCGTCTGGATGCCGTCCACGAGAATGATTGCCGTTGCCGGAATTTCAATATCAGGATTGCCGGAGCCGCTCCCACCGGACCCCGGGGACGGTGTCTGGATCCCTGTAACGGAAATCTCTTTCACCGCTTCATTGCCTGCGGCATCCTTAGCGTAGACCGTATAGATGCCATTCGCCGAAACTTGGAATTGTCCGGCCGTCAAAATATCCGTCCCCGCGCCGCCGGCAAAACCGGTTGTGCCATGACTTCCTTTCATCCAAGCCAGCTTGGACAACGCGTTTCCTGTCGCAGTCCCTTGTACATCGGCTGTTACCGTAACGTCAACCTTATTGCCGACAACCCCGCCACTGACGAGCGTAATCGTCGGCGCGATCGATACAACGCGGATTCCGCTCACGTCCACGCTTGCATACGCAAGAGAGGCCGCAACGCCGCCCGCCCGCGTAATACCCGCTCCGCTTGGAACATTTATTTGCGCGGCAATAGCAATACCRTCTTCATCCAAGAAACCCTCAGGCAATTCGTATTCAAAGGTTAGCTCCGTCAATGCAGTATCGCGCGTTCCCGTATACGCAGCCTGAACGACGACTGTCGTACCGTGATTGCCGATGGTTATCGGAATGGTCGGCGTCCCTGTCACGGTTACTCCGTATCCGTAGCTCACCGTAAAGCGAAGGCTGTCATGAATGCCATATACTCCGGCAGTCGGAGCCTCCAGCACCAATTCCACCCAAGCGTCTTCAAAAATCGCGATAGCCTCATTCAAATCGGCAACCGCCGTATCCAATTGAATCTGGGTATAGTTCTCGGCATCGTCAGCGATTAGTTGCGCCGCTTCAATAGCTGCTTGGAAAGCGTCCCTTGCCGCCACTGTCGTCTCGCTTACGTTCGCGCCTACGGGATGATCGGTTAGCATTTGCGCCGCATCCGCCAGCAACGATACCAAGTCTTCGGCATCCCCCGCCTCAACGATTGCTCCATTAAATGACTGAATGACCGCGTTCAKTTCGGCAGCGGCAGCAGCCAAATCAGAGGCTGCTGATGCATTGGTAATCGCATCGATAAACTGCTCGGCATAGCTGAGAGCGACCGCTAGATCATCATAGATGCCCGCAGGCACTTCTCCTATCGCCGTGCCCGGAGCATAGTCCTCCAATAACTGCTTGGCCGTTGCCAGAGCGCCGAACAAAGATGATCCGTCTACAAAGGTAAAACCTTTGCCAATCGCATAGGTTTGTACGGGCGAACCCGCGAAACCGAATATTTTCAAGTTTGCCGGTACGGCTTGATTGTTATTAAACGATAGTGGATCAATTGCGGTGGAGCGATTCAGCACGACTACGCTCGACAGGCTGTTATAACGGAAGGAATAGCCGCCAATCGACGTTACGCTCGCCGGTATAACGATTTTAGTAAGCAGATTGCCTCTGAAAGCAAAGTCGCTAATGCTTGTCAAACTTTTCGATAGAACAACGCTGGCAAGCTGATTATCCCTAAAAGCCTCCTGCTCCATTGTCGTTACGCTGTCTGGAATGACAACGCTGGTCAACTGGTTATTCGCGAATGCTCTCATTCCGATATAGGTTACTCCGTTCGGGATCTCCACGCTTGTGAGATAGTTATAGCCGAACGCAGCATCTCCGATGCTCGTCAAGCTATCCGGGAAAGTGACGCTTGTGAGATCGGTAATATAAAACGCTGTTTCACCTATTCCACTGACGGGCACCCCTCCCAGCGTGTCTGGAATGATAACGTCCACCGGAGCACCTCTAGGGTAATCCGTAATCGTGGCAGTACCCCCGTCAATGATGTACGTATAATCTCCGTCCTCGTCCGCATAAGCATATTGTGCCTGAAATATCGTTGTCCAACCGACTGCTAATGCGATGATTAAACATAAAGCAAATTTTCTCATTATTAATCTCTCCTCTACCAACTTTTAACGTAGAAACAGGTAACCATGTACCCCTCTCTATCATGGTAGCAACCCCCAATAAAAGAATTGTGAAAGAATCCGCGGCAACTTATGAACAACCGAACCAAAAATATGCAAAAAGGGAGCGCGGACAGACGTCCACGCTCCCTTTTTGCATATTTCCCCTGTTATTGAAATGAGCAGCCGCTACTTTCTAGCCGGCGTTTCCCAAATCGCTTGAAGCCAGGAATCAAACTCCGGGCCTTTGTCGCCCTCGTACGTATCGTAAATATCCGAACGCGTCTTTTGCAGCTTTTCCTTGAATTCCTCGAACGYATGTCCCTCTGGCAGGCTCTTCTTGATGCGCAGCAAAATTTTGTTAAGTCCCTTAAACAGCTCGCCCTTGCTCTTTGCCGGCATTTGCACATTTTCACCCAATTGCTTGAGCTTGCGGTATGCCGCCTCACGCACTTGGAATACGGAATCGCCATCCATAACATGCTGCAATAKTTTAATGGTAGGCGCCGTGTCCCATTGGCCGAGTTCATTCACGGCATTCAGACGGTCTCTCCAGCTCGCTGTCCGATTGACCGCTTTCTTAAGCTCCTCGAAGTTTTCCGGCAGTTCGCTTACAGCATCAATATGATTGTTGTTCAACGTTTAATCTCCTTAATCATCGCCATTGGCAAATGATGAATATCATACTAGCGGATTCTATTATAGCATGAACCTAACTAACCTACTCGTATACCTCACCATTCTGCACAACATTTATTTTAAAAACACAAAAGCCTGCCATTATCGCTTCCGTTGCCGGTTCACGTAATCGCAGGCTCTGCATTAATATTTAATGATATTTAGATATATCGACGCTAGACTTTAAGAAGCTTGCGGCAAGAGATTCGCAGTCGCGCCTGGATTAGCGAGAGCGGTTACGATCTGATCCGTCGGCTGTGTCAGCAAGGCGTATAGAATAGCCGCCAACTCTTGGTTCTTCAGCACGTTCTTGGATCCGAAATCGGCTGTTCCGTCCGCATTAAGCTTAACCTCCGGTCCATGAATACCGAGCGCGACCATCATCTTAACGGCTGGTATTGCCCAAGCGTCGGTCTTCCCGGCAAGCTTCACGCTCTCGAACAGCTGCGGCGGGTATTGGAGACTGTACAAGCCCCATAACACAGCTGCTGCTTCTTGGCGCGTAATGACACGGTTCGGATCGAACTTGCCATTGCCGGTTCCCTTCACCATTCCAAGCTCATATGCCGTCTGAATGAAAGCTGCCGAAGGATGGCCGGTCAAGTCGTTGAACGCTAGCTCGGTCGTTTCGCTTCCTTTCAGATTGCTTGATTCCAAAATAAATTGCACGTATTCCCCTCTAGTCACCTGCCGCTCAGGCTGGAAGGCAATGCTTGCATCGTTCGCATAATAACCAAGCGACTGAAGAGCAAATATTTGCTCCGCATACGCATGCTCGGCAGTCACATCCGTAAAGCCAGCAGCCTTTACACCTTTGCTCGCATAACCAAGCGGGTTCAAATAAGGCTCTTTCATATAGAGAACGTTTCCGTTCTCATCCAGCTTGAAGGCGGTGAATTGATTTGTCAGTCCGTCGACAAACAAGTTGGCATCCACTTGCTTCAGCTGGCGAGGTCCGATGAATGCGTCGGCAATGGTCAGCCCAGCTTCTCCAGACTTAAGACCTGAAATTATGCTTCTGATCCGCAGATCCGCATAGTAGCCGGTGAACTTGTTCAACTCGTCTGCCGAAGCAGGCAAGTACTGCGGCAGCTGTGCAGGCGCAGCATATTGCGGGAAAAATGTCTGAATGAATTGCGGGTAGAACAGGTTGCGCAGAACGCCTTGTTGGTTGTACGTCAAGAACACGCCGGTATTCTGCTCCGGAATAAGGAATAAATAAGAGCTGAAATCAGTCAGATCGCCGGCTTTCGTAATAATCTTGGAGCTGCTTCCCGCCCCCGGAATTTGGAACGGCGCTTCGAAGCCGTAAGTCGTATCCGGCAGAAGCGGATGAATGGATGAGCGGTACACTTCCATCTGATCTACCGTGTTCTCCGCGAGAATACGGCTGGATTCCGTTGCTCCGCCATTCAGGAAGGCAATCATGAATTTGCCTACGTCTTCGGCAGTCGAAAGCATGCCGCCATGCGGCATAATCGTTGGCGTAACGGCGTACGGCTCAACCTTCTGGCCTGCCGCGCTGTATCCGGCAGCCAGCTGTTCCTTCAGTTTGCCTTCAAGCTTGAAGCCGCTATTGTTCATGCCCAGCGGTTTGAAAATATTTTGCTCCATATACGTTTCGAAAGGTACGCCGCTTGCTTTCTCCACGACTAGTCCTAGCAGAAGAGAAGCGAAATTATCATACATATAAGAGCTGCCAGGCTTGCGAACAACCGGCGGCAAGTTGGCTTGTACATATTCTTCAATAGAGACGATCTTGTTGAAATCGAAATGAAGATCTTCCGGTTTAGGATCGCGAATCTCGAATCCCGTCGTATGCGTCAACAACTGCTCGATCGTGACAGGGGTGTTGAACGGATTAACAAGCTTTAAGTTCGGCAAAACCTTCAGAATATCATCCGTTAAGCTAAGCTTCCCTTGTTCAATAAGCTGCATGGCCGCCACAGCCGTGAACGTCTTCGATACCGAGGCGATGCGGAAAACAGTGGAAGCCGGATCAACAGCCTTTCCCGTTCCCTTGTCCGATACACCATATCCCTTCTGGGCAATAACCTTGCCGTCCTTCACCACAACGACCGAAGCGCCTGTGTAATGAGGCTTGGTTGTTTCCGAGGCGAAGAACGAATCGAGGAAGGCTACTGCGCTCTCTGCGTTCAGTTCCTTTGTTTGGCTATTGCCTTCCGTCTCTGATGCCGCGCCATAGACGGTTGAGGTCATCAGACATAAGATCAATAAGGCTGCAGCAAATGATTTGATCCATAGTGCGGTTCTAGGCATGTACTTGACTTTGTTCATTATTACTTGATCCCTCCCAAGTTTTAGGTGCCAAGTCTTTAATACGCACCCAATTATTAGGAAGTTTCACTTTTCGAAGGAGCTGTCCCTACAAGCCCTTGCCGCCGATCGGTCGCTCAGGAACAGCGCTTGCTCCCGCAATCAAAGGCCGGCAATGCTGTTTTAATATCGCTCACAATACCATAGGTAAATTATTCTTTATGAAATATCCGTTTCTATTAGATCTTCCCAATTACTAGGAAGTTTATTATTATGGTAGAAAGCATTAACATCATTAAATTTTGGTTTTAACTATAAAGATTGATTTCCAACACAGAAAAAGGAGATGTTTTACAAATGAAATTGGCTTTTAGCAAAAAAACGTTAGCTATCATTACAGCGGCATCCCTCGTCATGACCATAGGTACGACTGCATTCGCCGCATCAGCATTGAAGAAAGTTACCGCCTATCAGAATGCTAATCTTTAAATTACGGTAGACGGCAAAAACGTGAATTTGAACGGACAAGTCCCACTCAATTATGAAGGCAGCAACTACGTGCCTGCCGCCCTTATAGCCAAACAATTAGGTGCATCCGTCGTATGGAATTCTGCCGCTCAAACGATTGAAATCTATAGCAAAGGAACGACGGTTCCGACTCCGACGACTCCGACGACGCCAAGCACTTCCAACGCAAAAGACGCAGTGAAATTCTACGAAGCAGGCACAGCTGCATCTAAAATGTTTGAAGATAACAAAGCAGCAGCGGCTTATTTCATTAGCCTTTACGGCAAAGCACTGCAAACTGGCGATACAACTGCCGTTGAAACTTGGATAAAAAATAATATTCAACAAGATTYATCCGGTTACTCTTCTTCAGAATTCAGTATTCGAGATATCCAAGAAACTGTAAAAGGGCTTCATGACCGCTATGGTGTCGACGCCATTACACCAATCGCTAAAGATGTTGTTGCAAAAGCAGACAAACAGCAACTATCCGCAGATTCAGAATATGAAGAATATACATACTCCAGAGATTTGATGTATTACGTGGATGCTGTAGGCGGAGAATTCGAGGACAGATTCGGTGTATATTTTATTTACAATTTAGACCAAAAAACGAATAAATTATTTTTTAAACAAGTCGTTGTTTACTAATTGTCACTGAATGGGATGCTCAGAAGATCTTAGGTCTTCTGCGCATCCTTTATTTTCAGCTTTTATATTCCTTGACAGGAATATTCTCGTTTAAGTATATTTAATCCAAGCAATACAGCAACGCAATCCACTCTTGATGTTCAGTTGCACAGACCCTAAGGGTAAGCTATGACAATGTCCGCGACAACCGGGAACACATCCATTTACGATTACATTTGGAGGAATGAATGAACATGACCGACAGCCGCTCGGCTAACGCCAATCAAGTGAACACCGAAGAAGGAAAACTCGTCATTACCCGTACGGTAAAGGCCCCTCGCGAGTTAGTATTCAAAGTATGGACGGAGTCCGAGCATTTGAAGCACTGGTGGGGACCGACAGGCATGGCACTGGAAGCAAAGACGCTCGATCTTCGTCCCGGCGGAATCTTCCACTTTAGCATGACCTCTCCTGACGGCGGTCAAATGTGGGCCAAGTTCATCTATCAAGAAATCGATGCGCCGCACAAACTCGTTTACATTAGCACCTTCGCAGATGCAGAGGGCAATACCATACGTCCTCCATTCAGCTCGGAGTTTCCGCTTGAAATATTGAATATCGTACATTTCGAAGAACAGGACGGGAGAACAACCCTTACTCTTCAAGGAGGACCTCAGAACGCTGCTCCAGCAGAGCATGCCTTCTATAAAGGCATGTTCGAATCGATGCAGCAGGGCTTCGGCAGCACGTTCGACCAACTGGACGCGTACCTCGCAAAGTTCTAAACATGCAAAAACAAACAAAGAGCGCGGCCTTCCCGGCCGCGCTCCGCAACTATAAAACTTCAAATCGGCGCATTCACCAAAACTCCAGCTTCTCCACTTCCAGCTTTCCAAAGTCTTGAAAACGCCATTCCCCATCATCCAGGCTCAGCACGGCATCAAGATGAGCAGCCAAACCGATGGCATACCATAGGTTGATCGTGAAGGTGGCGTGAATACGTCCGGATTCATCGAACCGCGCATCGATCGGGCTCCAAGCAAACGCTCGGGACCAACTGCCTGCGGCCGCAGCTTCAGAGTCGAACCTCGACTTCAGTTGTTCAAAGCCCCGACTGCTCCATGCCTCTTCCGTGAACAATGCCCGCAACCGTTCTTCGTTCAACTTTTCTTCGGCTGTATACCCTTCTTCTAGTCCGAACGCCTGCTCCAGGTAATTCGTATAACGTTCCAATAGGGTGTTCAAATACGTATATTGCGCCGTTTTGTCGACCATGCCGGTTAAAGTGAGCGTATGATCGCGCAGACTAGGCGTCCAAGCCAGCTCGTATCGACCTTCGGCCAAGGCCGACTGGACAATGATCTCGCCATCCCGAAGCTCGATTGCCGCATGATCATGAATCGTAATCATGTCCGAACGCGTCATACCGCTAGTCGAGGCATACTGGAATTGCAGCGGGAAAGCTTCCCCTTTCTCCGTAATGACGTAAGCAAACACTTTCTTAATGCCGCCATCGAAGCCTTTCGTGAACCGGTATTGGGTCGGCTGGAATATAACGACATCATAACCGTCCAGCGAATAACTGCGCATTTCGCCAACGGCCTTCTCCTGATGCAGAGAGAGCCCGTCCAAGCTTGGCAGCGACCGCTTCCGTCCGTTCGAATCGGTATACCAAGCCACATAGTTTCCGTAATACCGGTAGCTTTCCCCGATCTTCAAGGTCACTTCCCCTGCTTCCGGTTGCAGCGTAATGTCGCCGTATCGGCTCTTGCCCTCAACGCGTGCAGTTTCGCCGTCCTGGGCGGGAACGACGCCGCTTTGCGTCTTCCACCATTCGCCTCCGGCGGTTTCCTCCGGGAATGGCGTTTGAACAATCGGCAGGCCATCGTCATTGCGCTTGGCTTCGGAAATCAGCTTTTGATATAGGACGCTATGTCCCTTGTTCTCCCGACTAATAGACCAATCCCCCTGGAGCGCGATGATGGTTGATTCCCCCTCGTCTGCGACCCATTCCAGCCCGCGTCTTTTCTCATCCCATCGGAACAAAGCAGGAGGATCGCCTCCCCAGGTTTTTGCATATAGTTGACCATTAGAACGAAACGTCCGTCCCTCCAACTGAGGTTCCCATATTCGCTTATGCTTATAATCTGCCATAACAAAGGCCTTGGAATCGTACACGATTGCGTTATGCAGGCTGACAGCCTCCGGATTTTCCAACTGATTAGCCGAATCCGTTGTTCGGTATGGCGTCAGACGCCCGGACTGAAGATCATACAGCTTATAGGAGATCCTCCCTTTCAACCAGGATCCTTCTTGGTCCTCGTAAGGCTTATACATTTCAATCAATAGCTGATTCTCGTTAACCCAATTAAATACACTCATCCGTTCAACTGAGCCGTTCGGCTGAGACAACGTGCGGACAAGCTCCCCATCCCGGCTATAAAACGAAATATGCTGCGCAAAAACATAGCTGGCATTGTCATAGCCTGCGCCCATCGGCTTGTCCCGATCCGCATATTCCAAGTAGAAATAGCTGCTCTCCCCGTTCCACCCTATCCCGTCGTCCATGACAGCCATAGCATTATCAATATCAAACGAACGCAATAGGCTTCCATTATCAGCATCAATGATCCGGAATTGATTCGTCACCAGGATTTGGTTTTCATCCACTCCCTGATTCACGAATCGCTTCAAATCAGGCGAAGGATAAACAAGTCCGCGCAGCGGCTTACTCCCCATGTCCCCGTAAGCAGGGTACAGCTGCGTTCCCTCCCATTGAACGTTTCCGGATTCCGTATCGATAAGCCATGTCTTTCCTTTAAAGCTTGTCAGCAATACTTTTCCGCCGGCTCCGTTCGCCGGTTGAACGACGCTTAGCAAGAAGTCGTCAGCCGGCTCATGAAGCGGCACTTCGACCTCCCAGAACCGAGAAGCAATGTCATCGACTACTCCCGTCGTAATGTTCAGCCTGGCAAGATCATGAATAAGCCTTCCACCGGCCTCCGATCGGCGAATGAACATGACATGCTGTTCGTCGAGCTTGCGAAAAGCCATAAGTGAAGGCGGCGTAGTTAATTYGGCTTCATAAAGCGGGAAAGTTTGCAGCTCGCGGCCATCAGGCTGAACAACTGCTGCATCGTATCGATACTTATTGCTGACCGTATCCCCTTCAGCATAGATCGTGCGGGCAAGCAAATGCACTATTTTATCGGCAACCATGAGCCCTTCGATCCCGTCAACGTATGTATGCTCATCTAAGACAAGTCGGAATCCGTCTTCTGACCAATCTATTTCGACTGCCGGTTGAAGCACGGGCTCCTTTTCCGGCACTTCCTCAACATCGGGCTTTGGTGTCTCAACCTCCGTCATACTTGTCGGCATCGTAGCCGGCTCACCTTCGGCACCGGGGCCTTGTCCGCTTCTATTTATTCCAGGCAGCGCCAACAGCGCAACGATCAGACCCGAAATTACCGCCGTATACACCAATCGTTTATTCATAGGCTCTCCTTATTCGTCCTAGTGACTTCAAACCTATAAACGTAATTTGGATAAAAATGTTTCCAACTCGCGATCAGAACGTAACACTAAAGAAAGAAAGACGTTACTTACGAGGCGAGGTGCGAGAGATTGGTCATGAAGAAATCCGAATTACATACATCAAAAGGTAAGCTGCTATACCAGATCAGCGGCAATGGCAAACCGACTCTCGTTCTGATCAACGGAGGCTCGGGCCCGATTGAAGGCTGGATGAAAATATTGCCAGACATCTCTGCGGCGTCCACCGTATTTTCGTATAACCGTTTGGGCGTTGCAGGCAGCGACAAGCTTCAGCATCCCCAAGACGGAGTTACGATTGTCGAGCATTTGCGCGAGGCATTGCAGCTTGCGGGATTGAAGCCTCCGTTCGTGCTCGTAGGTCATTCATTAGGCGGACTCTATGCGAACTTATATGCACGGAAATACCCGGACGAGGTTGCCGGCGTTGTCTTCCTGGAGTCAAGCACGCCTGGAGATATCAGCCTCGATCAACACCAAGGCAAGACGGTCAAGGCGATGAATAAGCTGCTAGCGATGTTCGATTTCTTGTCACCGCATAAGAAATACGACGAGGTTCATTATGTGAAACAAACGGTCGATCAGATTCATGCGCTTGACCGCTTTCCTGCCGTTCCGGTATATGTCATAACCGGCGGCAAACAAAATCCGATGATGCCGGAAGCCGTCCGCAAGCAGCGGCTCCACAATCAGCTTGAGCTTCTGGCATTTTCTCCATCCAGCACGCATATTTCGGCAGACAAAAGCGGCCACTTTCCTCAGTTTTCGGAGCCGAAGCTCGTTATTGATGCAATCAAGGCTTGCATTGAAAAGGTTCAAGATCGAACGTAATATTGTCGCAAGAAATAAGACTAGAGCGACAGCTTCATAGCTTCGCTTTCATTCACCCCTCATGCGGCAAAACCAGACGGCTCGTCACCGGCGAGGACAGGATAACCGAC
Source organism: Paenibacillus sp. 2TAB19 (assembly GCF_052115185.1). Lineage (NCBI taxonomy): Bacteria > Bacillati > Bacillota > Bacilli > Caryophanales > Paenibacillaceae > Paenibacillus > Paenibacillus sp. 2TAB19. Next base: position 43,076 of record NZ_JBFRGE010000035.1, read on the forward strand.
GTGTTGACGTTGCCGTACGGCATGARCCGCTCCACCAGCAAGGTTAACGACTCCATGCCCGTAACGGCCGCTTTCATCATATAACTGACCGTGCCCGTTACGCGGTGGCACTCCAATATCGCCTCGTCGCTTGCGATCCGCTTCTCGAAGTCGGTCGGCGATACCTTCAGCTCGCTCATCTGAATCATGAGCAGCATCGACCTTCCGACTGCGGCCGGCGATACTTGTGCTCGGAAGCCGGTAATGACTCCCTTCTCTTGCAGCCGCAACAACCGCTCCGAGATGCTCGGGCGACTAAGCGCCAGCCGTTTGGACAGTTCGCTTACCGTCATCCGCCCATCCTCCTGCAGCATTCGAAGCATCTCCCGGTCCAATCTGTCCATTGCCGCGCACCACCCTTCATTTTGCATATTTTATGAGGGTAATCCGTTAATTGTTACCAATTCTCACACGAATTCGATTCATTTACTTATATAACGAGCTAAGGCCGTTCAGTATGCTTAAAGGAACAACAAGCAACAGGCGGTGCATCTTAGATGAGACGGATTATGGTGTCCAGAATGAAGGCGCGGGGCCGCAAATGGCTTCCAATTGCAACCGGTTGTTTATGGACGGCCGCGGGTTTGATTATGCTTAAGCATGCGGGGCTTTTTACGGGGGGAACTGCCGGGCTATCCCTGAGTCTTGCCCATATGTGGCATATGAAGTTTCACTATTTGCTGTTGCTGATCAATGCTCCGTTCCTGCTGTTCTCATATGTGGCGATGGGACGCAAGTTCACGGTGCATACGATAGCCGCTATCGCGCTTCTCTTCGTTTTTTCCTCCGCGTACCCTTTCATTCCCTACCCGTCGGTACCTCCCCTGTTCGGTACGATAGCCGGAAGTGTACTCATTGGATCAGGCGTATGCCTCTTGTTCCGTCACGGCGCCTCGCTGGGCGGCTCCAATATCCTCGGACTCTATCTTCACCGCAAATACGGGATCAATCCGGGCTTAACCAACTTCCTCTTCGATTGCATCGTATTGCTTATCAGCTTGGCCGGCTACAGCTTAAAGGGAGTTGTTCTTTCCGCGATATCGATTGCCGTAACCTCCTTCATAATGGCCATTTATAAAAAAACGAATAACGAACGCCGCGCTTCTACAGCAACGTACCCAAAGCCTTCGCCCGGCGATCCAGCTGCCGGGCAGCCTCGCCGATATCCATAAACTCGTGCACGGCCTTCTCGGTACGATGCTGGTATCGGCAGCATTAATACGCAGCACGAAGAGGGGGCACCGTTTAGTGACCCCTCTTCGTTGTCGTTATTGCCCGCTGAAGATATGAAGCTCAGCACGAATCATCTTAGCGAGATTAAGCGCTTGATCGTCCAACAACGCGCCTGAAGCAAGCTGGCGGGCGGCGGACGGAACGTACCAAGGCGTAATTTCCGCTGCAGTCAAACCAGAAAGCTTGACGTACTCATCAACGAATATTCGGCAGGCAGTCTCTCTCATATCCTCGAAAAAAGCAAGCACGTCCGGCGGCGTTTCCGGCGGCAGCACCGCATACAAAATCGTCACGCACACTTCGGCAACATCCGCAGCCGGGTTCCCGATCGCGGCATGCATCCAATCGATCATGACCGGCGCACCTTCGCTCATAATGAGATTGTTGGGGTTCGTGTCGCCATGGCATAACTGCCGTTTCGCCGGCAATCCATCTATATAAGCATGAAGCGAAGTTATATCGTCATCCGACAATAATGTAGGCCGGCCAATAATGACCTTCAAATGCTCCTTCTGCTCAGTGACAACGCCGTCGATGCCTTCCTTATGAATGTCGTGGAGCACCCTCGCGAACTTCCGCAAATCGCTTTCCTCATTATCGTAATCGATGACCTGGAAATCATACAGCTGTTCAAAAAACCGATTGACGAACGTCGGTCCGTCCACTTTCTCGAATACGATACCGTGTCGGTTATCCCACTCGACTTGCTCGAACGGGCGGGCAGCAGGAAGCCCGTTGCCCCATGCCGAAGCGCTGTTCCGGTATTCGAGTTCTACCTCATTCCTTGACGTGCCGGTATGGAACAGTTTAACGACCTTCTCTTCGCCGCCCCATTCATACACCTCGCAGCTCGAGCCCACGCCTATACATTTGCCTAGCATGACTAATAGCAGCCCCTTTACTTCGAATGAATTTGTAAAACAATCCAATTATATCCTGTCATTTGTTAGCGTACCATGCCTTTGGGCTAATCACCACCGCTGATTATATTAACTGACTCTTGGCTAGGATTTGCAGTGATGCTAAACTAAACGAAAAGCAGAGTAAAGCAAAAGCAATCATGCTGGTTGGAGATTGATGAAGGGGGATACGGCGATGCAGCCCAGGGTGAAAATCCAAAACTTCGGACGCTTCAAGGTCGTTGCCGGAGAAGGTACGGGAGTCAAATGGCGCATCTCCAAAGCCGAAGAGCTGATGGCTTATCTCATTCACCACCGCGGCGCGAGCGTAGACAGAGACCGGATTATGAACGCCTTGTGGGGCAGCAATTCCGGGAAAACGGCAGCCTATTTCAATACGACTGTCCACTATCTGCGCAGAAATCTGCTGAGTGCCGGAATCGAAGATCTGCTCCATCATAGCCGCGGGCTTTACCGAATCGAGGTTCATAGAATCGAGAGCGATTACTTAAGCTTCGTTCAATTTCTGTCTGCTCCCGATCCTATTGATAGCGGAAATATAGGCGTGTACGAAAACATGGCAAAGCTGTACGCAGGCGGCTACTTGGCAGACAACGATTACAGCTGGGCCGCACACGAACGGGTAAATTTAGAGAACGAATACATAACCTTTTTGCTCAAAATAAACGATTACTATTGGAGGGAACGCCTCTACCCCCCTGCCATTAAAATTTTAAAGAAGGCATTGAAGCATGCGCCTTGGAACGAGGCCATTCATGCGAAGCTGATCAGCGCCCATTTGGCGACCAACGATCGCATAACCGCCATGAAACAGTATGATGCGCTCAAGCGTACGCTGAAACGCGACTTCAGACTGGAACCCAGCGAAGAAGTAAAGGCGCTTCTCTACCTCTGAAGGATTGACAATATTCGGCTCGTTCGACGGAAATCCTCGTAAATTCGACAGACTTGAAAATAATGGCATTTAACACGGCCCGAACCGTAAAACCCTGATTTATCAAGGGTTTTACGGTTTTTTCGCGCGCTTAATGACCAATATTTGTTAAGGTTCAATTTGCTATGATAGCGATAATCTAGTCATCCATTATAAAGGGAGGAATTTTTCTATTATGAAAAAGTTATGGACGTCCGCCGGCCTTATCGCCATTCTGCTCTCCTCGGCGATCGCCAGCCCGATAGGCAATGTGAACGCCGATGCCAAAACCTCGGCCGATTTCAGCGATCTAAAGGATCTGGACGCAGCAACGAAAGCCAAATTCGACGCGCTGATCAGCGCGGGCGTATTTGATGGCGTCTCTGAAGGGACATTTGGATTAAAGGACGAGATGAACCGCGCCCAGTTCGCCAAGGTAGCCGCCCTGATCTTCAATCTTAAGGTAGATTCGAACCTGACAGAGTCCAGCTTCAAGGACGTGAGCGAGGATGGCCCAGGCGGCTATGCTCTGCCTTATATCGAAGCCATCAAGAATGCAGGTATTACGGAAGGATACGGCAATGGTGTATTCGACCCTGCGGGTAAAGTCACTAAAGAACAATTAGCCACTTTCCTTATCAAAGGCCTTGGAGTTAAGAAGGATTCCCAAGAGTCTACAGGTGTAAACGACACTACCGTGTCCGACTGGGCAAAAGGATATGTAGCGTTGGCCTTGCAATTGAAACTTCTGGAAAACGGTGCAGACGGAAACTTCGGCGGCAAAACCAATGCGACAAGAGATCTGCTTGTTCTGGGCGCTTATGAAGCGAAGGACCAATTCGTTAAGCTTAACCCTACACCAACACCATCTCCTTCGGAGTCGCCGACTCCAACGCCAACGGCTACGCCGGAACCAACGACACAGCCTACGCGCAGGCCGGCTACCCCGACGCCTTCGCCGACACAAGCACCTGAACCGACGCCTACTTCAACGCCGGAATCGGCAGTAGATGTAGCCTTCCTATCGACTTTGTATGCAGGCAATGATATAGAGGATCTCACCATTACGTTCCAGACGGAGCTTGGAAGCGCCACTACATCCATTACAGATATTGGTCATTTAATTGATTCCATCGTTATTACACCAAATGGCGAACAGCCGTTTAACTTGGAATTAATGTCGTTTAACTGGCTTGATGAAGGAGACGGCTTCCCAAGAGCTGATATTAAAATTCCTCAATCTGTTTTTTTAGTAGGCGACACAGTGCGGGTTAACTTTAAATCAGGGGCATTGTTCGACGGAGATGACGTAAGCATCACACAGCAATATTGCCAAACGGTTGTGGCAGCTTACATACCAACTCCTACTCCTATCCCTATCCCTTCTTTTCCTCCTATTCCTTCTTTTCCTCCTATTCCTTCTTTTCCTCCTATTCCTACTCCTCCAATTTAAATAGCTGATAAAAAAGATCGGCGCAGGGATAATCCCTGCGCCGATCTTTCTTTTGCTCCCAATTATATCAACTTATCTGTTATATAAACGAATGCAGCTCCTTGTTCCTTCCGAACTTGTATGCGGCGGTTAAACACAGGACGAGCGCGAATGCGGCTAGAATGGCTAGATTCAGCACCAGACCGGATACTGTTTCCCCCTGCTGAAGCTTGCTGACCGTATCTAGCAGCCAGTATTGGGGCAAGAACTGGGCGATCTGCTGCATGAATGAAGGCATGGTCGCGAGCGGGAATAAGCAGCCGGCAAGCAGACTTGTCGGAATGATCACCATCGTTTGGATGCCGCTCGCCGCCATCGAGCTTGCAGAGAAGGCCACAATGGTTAAAGACAGCCCTACCGCTACTATGGCGAACAGTCCCAGCAGCAGGTAGAGCTGCACAATCGGGATGCCGGACTCCATATGGAATAGCCGGGTCATCACCGTCAGCGTCACAAGGATCTGGATCAGCATGACGATGACGTTCACAATGACATTGGCCCCTACATAAGCTCGGCCCGTGATCGGTGCAGCGAACAGTCGGAACAACGTCCGGTTCTCCTTCTCCTTCAGAATCATCGCCGACAGATTGACTGCCGAGAACAGCATTAGCATGATTAAATAACCTACCGTTTGCGAAGACTTGCGATGCTCCAAGGAGCGATCCTCTACTTTCTCGACGGAGAGTTCAAAATTCGCTTGAACAAAGCTTTTATACAACTCATCAAATTTCGTTTGATCGCCTCCAGATGCCAGCCCAATCGATGCCAGATTTCCAATATAGGCATTCACATACGACTGGATATAAGGGGCAACCTGCGAACCCTTGACGGAAGCCAGCGAGACGTTCGCCGGTTCGCCTGTCGGCAAACTGACCGCGAAGCCTTCCGGAAGCGTCAGTGCCGTATCGATATCTCCACCCCGCAAAAGGTCTTCTGCCTCATCTGCCTGAATGTCCACCACTTCTACCTGATCGAGCTCGCTCATATAGGCAACCAGATCCGTGGACGCCGCCTGACCGTTATCGAGATTGACTACCCCGAGCGTTAATGGTTCCTGATCGGAACTGCCATAGATCGATGAGGATAACAGGATGCCGAAGATCGGCAGACATAAATACAAGAGCATGACTTTATAGTTTTTGACCGTGCTTAGCGCCATGCGGCGAACGAGCCATGTCGTCTCTTTCATTACAGACCCTCCCTCCTTCTCATCAACACGATAGCCAGTGCAAGCAACAAGACCGAGCAGCCTGTATTCAGCAGCATAGCTGGAAGCGAAGCCTCAAGCTCACCCGCATAAATGATTTGCAGGATAGCCTCATTGGACCAGTGCAGCGGCGAATACGCGGCGAGAGCATACATGAGTCCAGATGTATTTTCGACCGGGGTATACGCTCCGCCTACGAAAGCCGCTACTTGAATAATCATCATCAAGACGCTGCCGGCCACATTGCCCTTCAGTAAGTAACCAAAGGCGAGCCCAAGGCTAAGCGCTAACACAATCTCGCTGAATAAGACCAAGAAAACAACCCACAGATGGCCGCCCCAGTTGGCGCCAAACATATATTTGCTAAGCAATACGACAATGACGACGAAAATCGCATTCAGCACAAACGATCCGGCGATTTTACCAGCGAAAATTTCACCCTTCGACACAGGAGATGCCAGCAGGCGGATATCGGTATGCCCGCTTCGCTCCGTCTCGATAAGCTGCCCCGCAGTTAAGGCGCTGTACAGAATGATCATCGTGGTAACGGCTACCGCAAAATAGTCCAAGCCACTCGGCTGCAGCCCCGTATCGATCGGCGTCTCCGCTACATAATTGCCGTCTGAGCTAGAAATACCGCTCTCGGCGACCGACAGTTTGTAACGGTCTGTTAGCGGAGTCAATAATCCTTGGACGATGCCGTTCTCCATGGCCCTGCTACTGTTGCCGTAATAGCTGATGCCGTCCTCAGAGATCGTCGCATAACCGGTATAGAGTCCGTTTTGCACATCGTCTCTAACGTCTGCTTCCCTACCATCCGCTGCCTTCTCGAAGACGATGCCGGAAGCTGCTCCATCCTGCAGCAAAGCCTCCCACTCCTGTTGTACCGCTCCACTTGCTCCATCGAAGCTATAAACAACACGTATCGGTTCCACCTTCACGGTTGCTTGAAAACTGCCGGACAGCGCCGTCCCCAAAATAAGCATGAGCAAGACGGGCGTCGCCAGCATGAACAGCAGCATTTTAATATCCCGGAGAATCTTCAATTCTTTCCCTGCGATTCGCAATACGTTCATTGGCTGTACTCCCTCCCTCTGTCGTGTCATCACTGGCCGCTTGGTTATTCATCGCGCAGCGTTCGGCCGGTCAACGTCAAGAACACGGTCTCCAGACTCGGCTCCTGCGCTTCCACGCCCCGAATTTCCACGCCGCTTGCCACGAGCAGCTGGATGATCGCATTTAGATTGTTGATTTCTACAGCCGAGCTAATATGGATCGTCTGATCCGCGACTTCGACCGTACTGACGCCAACAATGCCCTTCAGCCCTGCCAGCGGAACATCGTCGGCCGATCGCACGGCGATGCTGATGCTCTTCTGATTCGTAATAATCGCCTTCAGCTCAGCCTTCGTTCCTTCCGCAATGATCTTCCCATGGTCGATAATCGCGATTCGCGAGCAGATTTCCTCAACCTCTTCCATGTAATGACTCGTGTAAATGATCGTACTGCCCATTCGATTCAGCTTCCGCACCGAGTTCAGAATATAGCTGCGCGATTGCGGATCGATTCCTACCGTCGGCTCATCCATGATGATCAGCTTCGGCTTGTGCGCAATTGCGCAGGCGATATTGAGCCTTCGCTTCATTCCGCCGGAGAAGTTCTTCGGAAAGCTTCCTTGCCGATCGGATAGTCCAACGAATTCCAGCGCTTCGACCACGCTTCGCTTCAGCTCCGCTCCTCTTAAGCCGTATAACCCTGCGAAAAAGTGAACATTTTCATAAGCCGTCATATTCTCGTAGATCGCTAAATCCTGCGGTACGAAGCCAATCGACTGCTTCGCAAACTTGCCGTTCTTGGCTACCTTGCGGCCCATTATAGCAATCTCGCCTTTGGTCGCGGAGAGCAAGGAAGCCACGATATGAATCGTCGTGCTTTTGCCTGCGCCGTTCGGTCCCAAGAAACCGAATATTTCTCCTTCTTGCACCGACAGCGATAAGTTATCCACGGCGGTATAATCACCGAATTTTTTCGTCAGCTGATTAATCTCCAGTACGTTCACCGTTATTTCACCCTCCCGTTAGTTCCGTTCTTCTGTTCTTATCGTACAAAAAAAGGACGTCCTTGCAGAAGTGCACAAGTTCATCCTTCTCCCATGAAATAGTTCATGACGTACCCCTCATTTCTTCACGGGGTATACGGTATTAAAGTCGTCACCGAAAATCCCCTCGAGCCGTCTACGATGATTTTACCGCCCACGGCCGCCGTTCTCTCTTCCATGCCCACGATGCCGATTCCCTTCACAATCTTCGTCTGCCCCTGTCCGTTGTCCGTGATTGTAGCCTTGATTAATGTAGGCAGCACCTGCACGTGGATCGAGATCGTGGTAGCCTTGGCATACTTCATCGTATTGGTAAGCGACTCTTTCGTATTTTCATGAATGATTCTCCAATGAATCGGCGTAATGAAATCGATATTTCCTTCGTAGGAAAAGGCCGTCCGGATCGGGTGCTTGGCCGCAAATTCGTCGATGAACAATTTCATTCGGTTGACGCCCATCTGTTCCGTCGGCGGCTTCATCCGCTTCAGCTCGATTCGAATGCTTTCGATCCCTTCCTTCGAAATATGAATGGCATTATCCAGCAGCAGCGACGTCTTGCCCGGATCGTTCGTGATCAAGCGCTTCGCCGCCTCCATCTGAATGAGCGCGCTCGTCATGGCATGTCCGATGTGATCATGGATATGCTGGGACATCCGGTTTCTTTCCTCCAGCTTAAGCGTGTATTCGGTTTGCCGCAGAAACTCATCGTTTTCCTGAAGCTTGACGTGCAGCCGTTCCAGCTCGCCCCGCATTCGTTCCAGCTCGGAACGTTGTTCTCGCAGAGATCTTCCGTAGCGCTGCAGGACATAAAAATATATCCACGTCGCAGCTGCAATGAATAGATAGAGGAACATCAGTTGCCGGGGCAGCATCGCTACCGGAATAAGCGTGAGCAGGAATGAAACAACCCCCTGGATGCCGTGAGCGATGGACGACACCTCCCATAGATGTACCGGCAGCAGCAGAATCATGAGCGGATAATCCTGGCTGGCGAAGATGGTTACCCCTATGGACAAAACCGCGATTGCGGGACGAAGTCCCTCTTTTCGCAAAATATAGAACAATAAGTTCGTAGAAAGATAGACTAACACAGATAATATGAACCAGGGCGTTGCGCTTGTTTCCGAGATTAGCGATTGGCCCGCCGTAAAGACGAGCAAAGCCGCTTTAAAGCCGATTCCGGCAAGCTCCGATACATCTCTTGCTCTTGGTTCGGTCATTAGGTCAATTCTCCGGTCAAGTAATAAATCGCGATTTGCGTACGATGGGTGAGACCTGTTTTGCTCAATATCGAAGTAATGTGGTTAGCGATCGTGCCTTCGGAGATAAAGATTTCTTTGGAGATCTCCTTATTCGTCCTCCCCTTGGCGATCAGCGCCATAATATCGAGTTCCCGCTCCGTAAAGAGGCTTTTGTCGACTTTCGCAGCTTCGTTAAGCACGGGCGACTCTGGCTCTTTCGCCAATTTCAGCTTATCCAGTACCGAATCCTGCAGAACATTATGGCCGTGATAGACCGTTTTAATCGCGTCGCTGATCCGCTCGGGATCGTTATTTTTAAGCAAATAGCCTTTGGCTCCGTAACGAATGGCATCACGTATATATTCATCATCGTCGAAGGTCGTTAAGATAAGCGGTCTCGTCTTTGTCCGCTCGGCGATTAACCGAGTAGCTTCCACCCCGTTCATCTCCGGCATCCGCACGTCCAGCAGCGCCACGTCAACCTCATGCTGCTCGCAATAGGCCACGGCCTCCAGCCCATTCTCGACCGTCGCTACAACCTCGAACCCTTCGAACGTCGTTAATATGATTTTCATTCCTTCGCGAATGAAGGAATTGTCGTCGGCTATAAGCACCTTAATGTTCGGCATTCTATCATCCCCTTCCATCCTTCCATTATTATGCTATAGGATAGGCGATAACGCTATATGGAATGGCTATTGATTGTCGATAGGGTGTTTCAGCTTTGCCTGAACGGTTTACTAATAAGCAAGCGAACGTTGCACGGGTTAGCTTATAGCAAGCGGCCACAAGCCAGTCGTTCGCAAATCCTAATTAAAGAGGTGTCGTTATGAGTCAGACAAAAACTTCTTATTACACGGGCGAGCAAGTCGATCAAGAAGGCGAGTACATTTGCGAGGCAGGCCGGCGCGCTGCATTGAAAGAAGGGGACAAATTCCCGTATTGTCCCGTAACCGGCCTCGATACGAATTGGTATTTGGCTAATTAACCGACTCTTGATAYGCTACCATACACATGCAAAAAAACAGCCCGCAGGCATCTGGAATGCCTGCGGGCCGTTCTGTATTATTGATGGCTTGTCGGATGCTGCGCGGTTGCCGGTATTTGACCCTTCAACATTCGATTGATGTCGCCCGTCAGCCTCAAATAGAAGTCCGAGGAGACAGCAACGCCGTCCGCATCAAGCGTCAGGAAATAATGATTGGCCGGAATCATGGAGGAATTTTCCGCGGCCTTCGCGATGGCTGTTCCTTCATCGTATTCATCGAACATGGCTACGTAGCCGCTATTAATGCCAAGACTCTTGGCATTGTACGCCTGCCGCCACATGAAATCGCCATGCAATCGCGGAATTTGATTTTGCGGCCCTGCATGCAGGTTATGCCAGGAGAAGCCCGGCCACAGCACCGGCTGATAATCGATGCCGTATTGGTTCGTCACCGCTAGATCCGGCTGCATCAGATTGTTCTTGAAGTGATCCGCGCCGTCCAATCCGCCGAAGCGACCAACGTACCATGGCGAGAGCATGTCGAACGATTGGTAGACGCTCATGAAACCCGCCTTGGAGTCTTCGACGCCAGTACGCCAGTAAGTTGGCACGCCGCCGATGACGTAGACGTTCTGATCCTTGAACCATTGGATAAGCGCCGCCGATTCCGACGCCGTTCCCGGACGATCGTTAAAACCAATCCCCCATATATTGACGACGATCTTCCCGTCCTGCTTCGCGTAAGCGGAAGAGGAGGTCAAATTCATGCCGCCGAGAATGTTGTTCGTCCAGTCGTATTTGACCGCATCGTCCCACGTATTCGCATCCATGCCTGTAATATCGTACATGATATAAAATTTGCGGCCATAGCTTTCTGCCGCATTCTTAACCTTAACCGCAACGCTGTCCCGATTCGTCCGCCAGTTGTCCGGCGTGCTGCTCGTGCTTGCGCCAAACCGTTGCAAAGCCGCGCCGTCTATGTTGTAGGTCTGCATCCATTCAAAATGCTTGTTAACCGTCTCTTGATCATAAGACGAGAACAGCTTGGCCTGTTGTCCGTTATTCAGATTTTGCAAACTGGTTGCGTAGGTCTTCGAATATTCTCTGAGATCCGGATACAGGTCGAAATTCACATTGCTGCCTGTTCCAGGAGCGGAGCTATTCTTGGACCAATGAATCCAGCCGCCGTTCGGAGAACCGTCTCCGGCAGCGTTGAACCAGCCCTGATAACCCGCAATGACTTTGCCGACAACGTCGCCGCCTGACGGTTGAGGCGCGGACGGATCGAAGCGGAACCAGTTCAAGTTGAACAGGCTGCCTACTCCACCCGTAAATTTAAGAAACACGTTTTGTACGCCCGTTATGTTCGAGACGCCACAGGATACCGTCGTCCAGTTCTGCCAGCCGCCGGTTACGGGAACCGTGCATGTGCCTGCCAATGTGCCGGTTAAGCTGCCTAGACGAACCTCGATAGATCCGCCGATCGATTGGCTTGCGACGCGAGCCAAGAACGTATTAGCGCCGCTGCCGAAGTTCAAGTTGTTGAAGCGGATGTAATCGCCATTATCGATGTAGGCGACATTCTGTCCGCCTTCGCTCGCCGTTTCCAGTTGTATGCCCGATTGTACGTCATACAACTCCGCTTCCGTCTGCACGAATGCCGACTTTCCTGCGGAGAATTGGAACCAGAGCAGGTTGAACAAATTACCCGTACCGCCTGTAAATTTCAAGAACAATGTCTGCGTTCCCGTCGGATTGCCGCTAATGGCACAGGATATCGTCGACCAGTTCTGCCAGCCGCCCGTACCTGCAACCGTACAGGTTCCGGCCAATGTGCCGGTCAAGCTGCCCAGTCGCACCTCGATCGCTCCGCCGCTTGCATTGCTGGCCACTCTCGCCGAGAAAGCGCTTGCACCAGTTCCGAAATCAACACCATCGAACCTGATGTAGTCCCCGTTATCGATAAAGGCGACATTTTGCCCGCCCTCGCTCGACGTCTCCAACTGTATACCCGACTGTGCATTGTAGCTCGACGCCGCTGTCTGCGTGAACGCAGACGCTGCTTGTACGTGCGACGGCGTTAACGTCAGCATCGCCAACAGCATTGCCGCTATGAGCACTGCGGATAACCACTTCTTGTAGACTTGCTTGTCGACTGCATGATTCATTCTTGCTCCTCCTCGATTCATAATGAGTGCATGCATACCTAGCCTGTCCACCGTTCCAAACGGTCGTCCGAACCCTCCTTCCTTCGCAGACCTGAGCCGTCCGCTCTCGCCGGACGCATTTCTTCACCTGTCGCTCCAGCCTGTTATTACCATATTCATACAATTATTGCGACAGGTATAGGGGATGATCTTGGCTTTTACAGTTGAATTCCAGCCTAATCTTTCATCTTGACCATGTAGAATAAAACAAGGCCGGACAACCTCTCGTAAACGGAGGGCTGTCGGCCTTTGCCTTGTCTTATATAGCTATTACGAGCGCACGGACTGGCGCCATATAATGGATGCCCCTATTTTGACGGTGTCACGATTGACATTTCCTTTGATCAGTTCCAGCAGCTCCTTGGCGGCCAGAAACCCGCTTTCGTATCGCGGAATTTTGATCGTGGTAAGTCCCGCCAGCGCAGCCGCGTCCGAATCATCAAAGCCTGTAATGGAAATGTTATGCGGGACGGAAATTTGATGCTCTTCGAAAGCTTTCATAGCTCCGACCGCCATATTATCGTTGGCGCATACTAGCACTTCCGGATAATCGTTGCTAAGGATCATTAGCTTGGCCGCTTGATAACCGCTCTTCTCCCGGTAATTGCCGTGATAATAGTACGTCTGGTCAAAAGCAATTCCGTTGGTTTGAAGCGTATCGGCGAAAGCAGAGAATCTCTCCTTATTATCTAACGAAGTTGCATGTCCGCCCAAGAAGCCGAAGCGCTGGAAGCCTCTATCCACTAAAGACTGTACAAGCTGACACATAACCGGATAATTATCGACGACCACGCTTTTTGTATTCTTATTTACGTTTTCGAGAACCCTATCCATAAGAACAACCGGAAACTCAGGCTTGGCCACCGTTTGGAAAAATTCGTCCGACAAGCTTCCGTCCAAGCTGATGGTGCCTCGGGCGAAGCTGCTTTTCAGGAAGTTATCGCTGGATTTGTTGGTACAAATGATAAGATCATACCCATTTTCGTTCAGACAGGTGCTGACGCCTTCGATAATCTTCAAATAAAACTCGCGATCAAAATCGCTAAAAATAAATACGATCCGTTTATCTTTATCTGATTTGGATTTTTTGGGCGAAGCGTCATGCACATAACCTTGCTCTTCGCAGCACCGCAGGATTCGTTCTCTTGTTTCTTGCGATACATTTTTCCGTCCGTTCAGTACGTTGGATACGGTCGAAATAGATACGCCCGTCAACTGGGCAATCTCTTTCAAACTGCTCATCCATAAACCTCCTCATCAATTCACCTAAGTAAAATACATTATAACACTTTACAATCATTTTACCTACACATTTCAACAAGAATAAAATTGCCAAAACCATGGTACGACAGGATCCATGTCTAGAGTCATATTTATACGTTAGTAAAACACATTCTATTTTACCTTGAATTTTCAGTATTGTTTTACTTAAAACTTCGACAATTTAATTAGTAAAATATCAATTTTATTAAAGTTTTTTATTGACTTCTCCATCTGTCTGTTTATAATCAAGGGTACATCCAACTAAAGGGGGACATTGCAAGTGACAAATGTAAAGCGCTTTATTTCCATTATGACCAGTGCAGTTGTGCTGATGACCATCCTTTCCGCATGCGGTGGCAACAACACAGCTACTGAAGAGGGCGGAACAGATAAGCTTCCGAAAATTTCATTATTCCAATCCAAGGTTGAAATTGCGGATCAATTGGAAGCAATGGCCGAGAAGTATAAAGAAGAAACAGGAAATGAAATCGAAGTATGGGGTTCCGCAGGGGACAACTATCTGACTCAGCTTCAAGCGAAGCTGAATGCCGGTGAAGGACCAACGATCTTCGGCGTTCAAACAGGCGCTGAGACAACGAAGTTCCAATCGTACTACTACGATATGAGCAATGAGTCATACGTGAAAAACATCGCTCCTAAGATGCAAGTAAAGATTGACGGCAAAATCGTCGGCGTTCCAACTGGCGTTGAAGGCTTCGGTCTCGTATACAACAAGGATTTGGTGGATCCCGCCAAAATTACCGATCTTGCATCCTTCAAAACCTTCTTACAGGACATGAAAGCAAAAGACATTAACGGCTTCAGCCTCTCGCAAGAAGCTTACTTCTTGATCGGACATATCATCAACACGCCGTTCGCGCTGCAACAAGATCCCGTTAAATTTGTTGAGCAGTTGAACAAAGGCGAAGTAAAAATGGCCGACACCAAAGAGTTCCAAGAGTTCGCCCAGTACATGGAAGCCATCAGAGAGCTAGCTTCCAATCCGCTTGAGACCACTTACGATTCGCAAATGGGCGACTTCGCTACAGGCAAAACCGCGATCGTTCACCAAGGCAACTGGAGCTACGGCATGCTTGCCGACTACAAGGACATTGAAGTTGGCATGATGCCTCTCCCGCTTGCCGGCAACAACAAGCTTGCTGTCGACATCCCGGCGATCTGGACGATCAACAACAAAGCGAGCGCGGATCAAATTAAAGCGGCTAACGCCTTCTTCGAATGGCTTTACAACAGCGAAACGGGCAAAAACATTATCGTCAACGAATTCAAGTTCATTCCTGCTATGACGAATATCGAAACAAACAACCTGGACCCTCTTTCCCAAGCGGTATCTGAAGCTACGGTCAGCGGCAACACAATCCCATGGGCGCTGACGTACTTCCCGCAAGGCATTATCGTCAACGACTTGGCTCCAGTCACGCAACAATTTTTCTTGACTCCGTCCATGACTGGAGAGCAATTCCTGCAGAAGCTTGATGAAGTTTGGGCGAAAGCTCCGAAGTGATCACAGCTGCACAATCAAGCGTAAACGGCTGACGCCGTCCTCTGGCGGCAAAAGCAAACGTTTCGCGGTGAAATATAGGCGTGAGTATAAGGGTGAAACTTATACTTTCCTATATTTGAACAAATCGAGAAAAACTAACCTGGCACAACCAGGTTAGTTTTTCATCTATTCCCTTCCGTTCAACCGATATTACTCCGAAATGAGTGAATGTACATGAATGCGATCAAAAATAGAGGCTGGTACGCTCTATTTACATTGCCGCTGCTGTTTATCTTTTCCCTTGTCGTGCTCGTCCCCTTCGCGATCGGAATCTGGTATTCCTTTATTAGCTGGGACGGCATACCGGCCAACCCGAAAGTATTCGTGGGTTTCGACAACTACGTCCAAATCTTCCAAGACGAACGTTTCTTGAAGTCGGCTTGGCTGACGATTAAATTTACGTTTCTTGCCCTTGTTATCGTTAACGTAATGGGGCTTGCTTTGTCGTTGCTTGTTACCTCCAAACTTCGCACCAGCAATTTGGCTAGAACACTCTTCTTCATGCCGAATCTAATCGGCGGCTTGATCTTAGGTTACATTTGGAAGTTCATCTTCACGGACGTGTTCAAATATGTCGGACAAAACGCCGGCATGGACAATGTTTTCTTCAATTGGCTTCTTAATCCCGAGTATGCGTTGTACGCGATTGTTATCGTATTCGCTTGGCAAATGGCGGGTTATACGATGATTATTTACATTGCGGGCATTCAAGGCATTCCCGACGACTTGATGGAAGCGGCGAAGGTCGATGGCGCGAATGCTTGGCATAAGCTGACCAAGATCGTGTTCCCGCTGCTTATGCCATCCTTTACGATATGCTTATTCTTGACGCTATCCGGCGCATTCAAAATATTCGATGTGAACCTGTCGCTTACCGGCGGCGGGCCGATCAACTCCACCGAAATGTTTGCCATGAACATTTTCAACGAAATTTTTGGATATAGCCGTTACGGTATTGGACAAGCGAAAGCGATTGTGTTCTTTGTTCTTGTCGCCGCCGTGACCTTGGTCCAAGTGTATATCACGAAGAAAAAAGAGGTGCAAATGTAATGAAAAAAACAAGCAAATGGATTCTGGAAGCGTTGCTTGTCCTATTTGCCCTTCTATTCCTGTCGCCTATCTATATCATGATCGTGAACTCCTTCAAAACCCGTTCGGAGCTTTACGAAAACGCATTGGCGCTTCCGTCCTCCTTCAGCTTCGAGTATTACGCCGAGGCGATGGATAAGATGAATTATTTGACGGCGTTCGGCAACTCGCTGTTCGTGACGCTTGTTTCCCTTGTGTTCATCGTTGTCTTTGCCTCCATGACGGCATGGATGCTGGTCCGTACGGACAACAAGCTCAGCCAGATCATCTTCATGGTGCTCGTGTCGACGATGCTCATTCCGTTCCAAACGCTAATGATGCCCCTGATGCAAGTCATGGGCTGGATCGGCACAACGCTTCACATTCCCATGCTCAATACGCATGGCGGACTCATCTTTATGAACATCGGCTTCCATGCCAGCATGGCCGTATTCCTGTACCACGGCTTTATTAAATCCGTTCCCATAGCGCTCGAAGAAGCCGCCACGCTCGACGGCTGCACCAAATTCGGCGTGTTCTGGCGGATCGTATTCCCTATTCTGAAGACGATTACGATTACGGTTGCGATTCTGGACGTCATCATGATGTGGAACGATTACTTGCTTCCTTCTCTGACGCTATCGGACAAAGGCTTGCGCACCATCCCGCTCTCCACCTTCTATTTCTTTGGCGAATTTACGATTGTGTGGAACTTGGCGATGGCAGGCTTGACGTTGTCCATTATTCCGGTTGTCATCTTCTATTTCACAGCACAAAAACACATCATTAAAGGGGTCGCCGAAGGCGCGGTGAAGTAACCGGGAGGAATGACAACATGAATAACTGCGTGATTAAAGAAGGACATCTATTCTGTCTTACAAGCCCCAGCGGCGATATGCTCGGAAGCTCGGACGAAGGATATGGTCTCTATGCGAAAGATACTCGCTTCCTAAGCGAAATGGATTTGAAGGTGAACGGCGAGCAGCCTCAACTGCTTTCCGCCCATATGGATCGGAGCTACTACACCAAGCTTCGTCTCATGAACCAAACGAAAGACGAAGGCGCTCTGGAGATTGTTCGGGAACGTTATATTTATGAGGGCTCGCTGCACGAGCGAATTACGGTGACGAATTATTTCCCGGATGCCCGTCCTGCCGATATTGATCTGAAGTTTGGAGCGGACTTCCAAGAT